>CAZXUT010000089.1:0-10586 GCA_964643785.1 uncultured Proteiniclasticum sp. | reverse complement strand
ATAGCTTATTGGAATAAGAAGTAAAATTAAAACAATACCTTTAAGGAGAAGTTCCGCTCTGGTTTCAATAATCAGCTTATACATTTTATAGATGAGATAAGCAACGATTACAATATCAATGACAGATGAAATGTTCATATTTCGAACAGTATTTAATATGGTATTGAGCGTTTCCAAGTTACACCTCCTTAGTTTTTACATAAATATGTCAATATACCTAAATTATACAATAGAAAGAGCGCTAGTTGTGCAGATTTTCGGCTTTTTCCAGATTTATTCAGGAATTCACCAGTTAATCTCAGAAATCATTAGAAGAATTTTAAGTTTTCATGTTCATTCTTCATAATATTGATGTTTTTCATTGAAAATAACGAGAAAAAAACCCGAAAGATCCAATCCTCGGGTTCCTCGTTCTACTTATTCTTTTCAATGAAAGCTCTGATTTCTTCCTTGGGTCTAAATCCTACAAGCTGTCCTACAACGTTTCCGCCTTTGAACGCCAATAGAGTGGGGATGCTCGCTACTCGATATCTTGCTGCCTGCTGAGGATTTTCATCCACATTCAGCTTAACAAATTCCACATCATTTATTTCATTATTTAATTCTTCAAATAGTGGTGCAAGCATTTTACAAGGTCCGCACCATGGTGCCCAAAAATCTACCAGGACTAAACTTTCATTTGAAAGCACATCCTGTTCGAAGCTTTCTCCGTTAACTGCCTTAATCATTTTATTCCTCCTAAAAACATTATACTAACCATTATACACATTCTCTTTCTTTTTTGTAGTGAAGAAAGAAAAATTAATCTCTGTTAATCCAAGATGTTTATCCAAGAATTAATGAAGAACAAGCGATAAGAAGCTCCTCATCAATTTTTATGTTTCTCTCAGATAATAGATCTCTCTTCTTATTGATTGCCATATGTTTTTTTTAAGAAGTTTATGGAGGCTTCCATGATTCTTTCGACCACTTTAAGATCAATATCAGTTAGTTTCTTGACATAGATACAGGCTTTGCCCATTTTGTATTTTCCAAGACCTTCAAGCAGGTATTCGTGTTCCGGCATACCTGTGTATATATAGAGAGAAATAGCTGTTTTTCGTGGTGAAAATCCTACCAGAGGCCAATCTCCTTCCTGGGCACTTCGATCGGACTTATAATGATACTCACCGAAGCCGATGATACTATCTCCCCACATCTTAGGTTCAAATCCGGTGTAATCCTGCATGAACTTCAGTAGCTTCAGAGCATCTTCACGCTTCGCTTCAGATTCCACGAATTCATTGATGAACTCCACAACATCCTTATCATTTTTACGCGTCTTCAATGCAGCCATAATGCACCTCTCTTTTATTCTTATTCTTTGCTGTTTCACTATTAATTGAACATAATCCTGTTTCACTTGTTCAAACCGTTTACATTGACCATGCGAAGAACCTTAAAAAAGGTTCCCGTTCTCTTTATAGAGACTTCAGCCATTCCTCGGCTTTCACCTTAAGAATCTGCGTAATCTTCTCTTCCTTATATGGACTTTCTGTTCCACCCTTCTGAAGTAGAACATATCTGTTGTTTCTCGTCCTATAGAGAATTTCCTCATATCCTTTAGGATCGCCAAAGTAGCCATGTGTCACTCTTCTGATTTCAGTCGCAGTTTCTAAGTTCGGTGTCTTCATTGCCACGATAAACCCTCCTTTCTTATTCGGATAATCATTATTATACCATCCTTGTCCACATTCTCAAAATGTAGCATGCTCAAGGACTTTGGTCAGAAATCAGGCAAAGAAAAGCCGGCATAATGCCGGCTTTTCAAAATAATCTTATTTCTGTTCCAGGATAATCTGCTTCGCTCTTAAGATAGAGGATGCTGACATGGAAAATTCATCCAGTCCGTATTCCAAAAGTGTTGGAATGGCTGTTTCATCTCCTGCCATTTCTCCGCACATACCTACCCATTTGCCCTGTGAATGCGCTCCGTCAATGGTCATCTTGATCAGTCTTAACACTGCAGGATGCATCGGATCGTAAAGGTAAGATACCTTTTCGCTCATTCTGTCGGCAGCAAGTGTATACTGGATGAGATCATTGGTGCCTATGGAGAAGAAGTCCACATGTTTTGCCAGCTCATCTGCCATAATTGCAGCTGAAGGAATTTCCACCATGATGCCCCATTCAATGGAATCACTGACTTCTTTACCTTCCGCTTTCAGTTCAGCGGTACATTCTTCCACAATCTTTTTGGACTTCTGGAATTCATCCAGAGAAGAGATCATAGGGAACATCACCTTCAGGTTTCCGAACACGGAAGCTCTTAAGAGTGCTCTTAGCTGAATCTTGAAGATATCAGTACGGTCCAGACAAAGTCTTATGGCACGATATCCTAAAAATGGATTCATTTCATTCGGCATCACAAGATAAGGAAGCTTTTTGTCTCCACCGATATCAAGCGTTCTGATGACAACCGGTTTCTCCTTCATCTTTTCCAGTACATACTTGTAGCTTTCAAACTGTTCTTCTTCTGTTGGCATCTCTTCTCTGTCCATATAGAGGAACTCAGTTCTGAAAAGTCCAATTCCGTCTGCACCGTTTTCCAGGACTTTATGCACATCTTCAGGTTTACCGATATTACCCGCCACATCGATTCTCTTACCGGATTTGGTTACTGCTTCCACTTCGATCAGTTTCTTCAGCTCTTCCTTCTCCTTGTTGTGTGCTTCCTGAAGGGCAATATACTTTGTCACAGTCTCATGGTCCGGGTCAATGTATACTCTTCCTTCGATACCATCAACAATCAGAATATCTCCATTTTTCACCACTTCAGTGATGTCCTTAAGTCCCACTACTGCAGGTATCTCAAGTGTTCTAGCCATAATAGCACTATGGGAGGTTCTTCCACCCACATTGGTAAGAAAGGCGATGACCTTTTCCTTATCCAGCTGTGCTGTGTCTGATGGTGTCAGATCATCTGCCACAACGATGGTATTATTGTCTTCAATCAGTATGCTGTCTTCAATTCCTGACAGATTGTTCATGAGGCGTTTGGAAACGTCCTTGATATCTGCAGCTCTTTCTTTCATGTATTCATCGTCCATAGCTTCAAAAATAGCTACATAATTTTTCATTACATCATTGGTTGCCTTTACAGCATTTTTTCCGTTATTTTCTATTTCAGCTTCGATACCGCCCATAAATTCAGGATCGTCAAAAAACATCATATGTGCGTCAAAAACCATAGCTTTCTCTTCGCCCATAGACTCAAAAGCTTTCTTTCTGATTTTCTCCAGCTGAACTTTTGAAGCTTCTGCAGCCTTTCTAAGACTAGCTTTTTCAGCAACGACATCCTTTACTTTCTCATCCGTGATTGTCAGTTCTTCATGCTTCTTTATAAAAGCTTGTCCAATGGCATATCCTCGTGATGCTGGTGTTCCAATTTTCATATTAACCCTCCAAAATAAATTTACTGTATCGTTTATAACTTGTCTTGAAACTCTCTGGTTGCATTATTCTTATTCTTCAAGTATTCGTTTACTCGCTCTTCCATGAAGGCAATAAGTTCCTCTACTGGATGCGTCTTGTTCCTGCTGCACTCCTTAGCGGATTTGTCGCAGAGAAAGCATTTTCTAGGTTCGTGATGAAGTTCAAATCTTGTTATTGCATATTCTTCATCTGTGTCGTAGACATCAATATCCACAAATCTTCCAAGCTCATGATTCTGTTCGATAAACACCGTATTCTCTTTCAGTGTTCTGGCATCTCCCTTTAGGACATAAAAAGTAGTAGGTCCTTCAGGTGTATCAAAACTTTCTTCTGCAAGGATCTTGTCATGAAAAAAATCAACAAAGGTCTTTCCGATTTCAGTATTCACAAGTCTAGTTGTTTCATTGTTCTTATAAATACCCGGGAAATTTGCACTGATGGAAATAACTGGCTGGCCATATAAGCTATGCAGCTTTTCAATGGTCAGGCATTTTTTCACTCGATAGTTCTGAAGCTCCTCGTAAAGCTCTTTTGTCATTTTCTTCGGTTCATTCAATACAGGTGTAACAACTGTTTCTTTTGTTTTTTTGTTTTCCAAGTGTTCCTTCTCCTTGCTCTTTCACTTAAATTCCGACAGATTTAGAACATTATCTTCTCATGAATATCATCAAGAAATCCTGTATGCTAAAGTAAGTCATTTTCTAAATAATAAGATGCAATTCGTCCGATTCCTTTTATGAGAAGATCAGGCAAACAACATATCCAATATGCATTCAGATCTATTTTTCTCTGAATACTTCGTTTCTATTATTATATCACAACAGAAACATGGATTTTTTCAATTATTTAGAAAAAAAAAGAAATCACCAAAAGGACCTATATCTTCCCCCCGGTGATTATAGTGCAAACAAAATTATTCTTCTCTTTATAGTTTACCGAACAATGAGCTCTTAATCAAGGTGTCTCTCTCTTGTAATGTTAAAAAAATTACAAATCAATAATCAGAACATCAAATTACATTTCTTTAACTTTGATATATTTCGATAATAATGCAATCACTTCAGAAATGTCTTCTAAATCAGATGGCAAAGATATCCTTATCGTTCCAGTAGGATTATCAATTTTCAACTCTTCAAGAACATAGCTTTTTTCACCTATACTGCATGCACTCCCAGTGCTCATCGCAATTTCTTCAGAAATCTGCTTGCATAGGAGTTCATTATTTATTCCTGGAATTGTAACACTGATCAGTCCAGGAATCTTATTCACTTGATCCCCATTAAATGTGATATCGCCTCTTACTTTCAGCAGCTGGTTTTTAAACTCTTCTTCCAATTTCGCAAGATTACTTCTTGTTTCTTTAAGATTCATCTTTGCTAAGGAACAAGCCTTGGCGAATCCTACAATATTATGCATAGAATGGGTACCCGCACGCATTTTATATTCCTGACTGCCTCCATCAATTAGTGATGGGAGTCTCATGCGTAGGCCCAATTCATCTGGTCCTACGTAAACTGCCCCTATTCCTTTAGGTCCATGAATTTTATGAGCAGATAATGAGAGAAAATCAACTTTTACTCTTTTTAGATCAACATCAACTTTCCCGATCACTTGTGTTGCATCAGTATGAAAAAGCACATCATTATCATGGCAGATTTTAGCAATCTTCTCAACTTCATTAACTACACCGATCTCATTATTACCCCACATAATCGATACTAAAATTGTATCTTCATCGATTGCGGATTTGAGTTCTTCAAGATCAATATGACCTTTCGAATCAATTCCTAGATAGGTAATTCTTGAACCCATTTTCTCGAGATGTTTACAGATTTCTATGATCGATTTATGTTCAATCTTAGTTGTTATGATGTGTTTTCCTTTAGTCTTATATTTTTCAGCAATTCCTTTCAAAATAAAATTATTACTCTCGGTTGCTCCGCTGGTAAAAATCACATATTCAGGATCACAATTCAATAAACTTGCAATTTCTTTTCTTGACTCTATAAGTCTTTGATTCGCAGTTAAAGCTTGTGGGTAATACTTACTAGAAGGATTGCCATATTCAGATTTCAAGAAATTCACCATTTCATCTATAACTTCAGGATGCAGAGGTGTCGTTGCTGCATTATCCAGATAATACATTAGATTGTTCCTCCTCTTGCTAGCCTCTCATAAACAAATTTATCGAAACTTCCTGAAAGGTTTAATTCACTTACTAGTTTTCTGATTCCTCTTTCAATATGAGCTTTAAGATAGACACCGAAATAATCATCATCTGATAGATATCTTTTCTCTCGATTCTTTATCAGCTCTCGTAGTAAAACATCATAATCACCTGTTAATGTATACCTCTGAAACTCCATTCCCTTACTATCGAAATCAAATTTCAAGTTGCTGTTATCTTTCAGTGATAAAATCACTGCATATCTGCATAAAATATTCGGTGTGATTCCGAAATTCGTATTAATTCCTCTAAGAAGCTCTTCTGCCTCTTTTGATAAATTCATTTTGTATTTCATAACATCATCTCAATTCTATTATTTTCTTTACTAAAATCAATAGCGTATCTTGTGTTGACTAATTCATTCAAAGTTTCAGGTTTTATGTTTTCAAGTTCAGAATCTGTTGCCAGAATGATCACTTGGTCTGGGCAACTTGCAATAAATTTAGCCATTACTTCTTGTTGATGATTCTTATCTAGTCTTCCTAAAAGTGTATCAAATATTAACGGTGTGCTTCTTTCTGATACTCTAAATAGAGCATATATAATGGACAATACGAAAAGCTGTCTTTCACCTGAGGATAGATTATTAACTAAAAGATTGTTCCCTTCCATAGTCTGAACATAGATTGATTCATCTGTAATCTTAACTCTTTTAACAAAGCTTTTTTTTCTGATCAGATTTTCAAACATTTCCTTTGCGTATTCTTCAATCCCCTTGATTTTCCTGGCTTTTACCACTTTAATATAGGTGTTAATTACATCTTTCATGTTATTTACTACTTCACTTACATTCTCAGTTTTAATAGCCTTCCATATTTCAGAATCCAGATTTACAATTTTTATATTATTTGAGTCGATCTGATTTTTATTAATTGCAATCTGATTCTTAATTTCCTTGATTTTATATTGTATTTTTTGTAATTCTTTATTAGTCTCAAGCAGTTCTTCAAGAAGTGTATTGATACGATTAGCATCATAACTTCCCATGTTCTCATTAAATTTACGCACTTTCTTCTGCAATGCATAATACTTTTCAAATAAGGCAATGACTCCATTCTTTGAATCTGGTTGAACTCTAGAAAGAAGAGAATTAATCCCTTGATACTCATCATTATTCACATCATGAATCACATTAATTGTATATGAGAACTTTTTCTGGATTAAGCTGAAAATCGTTTCAATTTGATCCTCATCTATTTCATATTTATGATCATTCACAAATTCTGTCTTCAGTTCTGAGTTAATCAGTTCCTTTACCAGCTTAGCCTTTGCATCTTGCTGTTCTTCTGTTAGTTGAATTTTCATTTCTTCAATTTCTATTTCTAACAACATCAGCGGTATTGAATCTACTATGTGCTTCTGCAATTCTTTTTTTATGATTTTAATTTCTTCATTCGTATCACGAATCAATTCAGGCAAATTAAGATTCGACTCTGATATTTCCTTAGTCAACCTTTCAACCTTTAGACTGATTATCTTTTCGTCATTCTCCATAGCAATTACTAATTCTGCGAACTCTTCATTTTTCCCTTCCAGATGTTCAACCAAGTTGCTTGAAAAATCTTTTTCATCCTTCAGTTTTATTAATTCCTTGGAATTATGTTTCCGCACAGCATAGGTTTCTAAATCATTTTTCAGAGTTTTAAACAAATCAATATTCATTGAAGATTCTATAAGCTTATATATATCACCGTCGAAGAAACTTAGTTGATCTATTTTTTCTCCATCCAAATAAAATAACTCAAATAATTCTAGTGGATACATTCTATAGAATATATTGAAGAATTCTGTCGTTTCAGCCTCAGATAAACGCAGATCCTTGCTGAAAATATCAACTTCTTCCTTTATTTTGTTATTCTGCTCATGCCAACTTCGAACTATTTTAAATGTCCCACTGAAATTAGGCAAGTTTGTAGTAATCTCTATGGCAACGCCAAATTCAGAAAAAGGATTTTTTCTTGATTCAGTATTCAACATCTGATTGATAAAATCAATATACTTAAGATTATTATTTTTTTTAGATCCATATAGCATCGGTCCGTATAAAACGGTTTTTATTGAGTTTAATAATGTGGTCTTACCTGATCCATTTTCTCCCCTTAGAAGAGTTACTCTTTTTTGAGGATCATATTTAAACTCAAACTCACATAAATCTTTGTATATCCCGAAATTTTCAATTGTCACCTTCGATATTCTCATTTTGTCCTCCTTGATAGATCTTAGCGGCCAATTCTTCATGAACAATATCTTTGTTTAGGATTCTATCAATTGATGATGTAATTCCTGGTCTGTGTTTAAGCCCAACATGTTTATTTTCAAGTGTGATCAAAGATTTTAAGATATCTTCGTTTACATTATTTTCAGCACATAGCTTATCCAGAACTTCCTGATCCTCTTTGCTTATAAATGGTTGGTTCACATATCCTTCGAAATATGATTTACCCATCATTTCTTCGTAGATCAACGGAAGTGAATCATTCCAGTCACCTTCTTCGATCCATTGTTTTCTTATGATCTCCATTTCATCATGTGTAATTAATCCGTAGTATTCATTTTTATCAAGAGAAAATCTTTTCACTTCAGACTTTCGAATAGCCTCATTAAAATCATTTTCTGTTTTAAGTAGTTCTCTGAATAATTTCTTTCGCCCCTCAATACTGAATGGTCCCAATCCTCTACGTTCTTTTGCATCTCCCAGGAAATATATAGAGCCGTTCATCCTGTAATTTTGTCGATACTCTGCTTGATCACGAATTTCTGTTAAATGATTTCTAAATTTAAGTAAAGGTCTTAATTCATCATATTCATTTTGAATAAACCCCGAAAGCGATTTATCCTTTGAAACAACAGTGCATGTCCAGCAGCCGAATCTACTCTGTCCACATGATGGCGCATTAACATCCTGCTGTATAGGGCATTCTGATTCATCAGAAGCATCTCTATATAATGAAAGTAATAAGTTATTATCAAATCCCCAAGGACTTGTAGTGTTCAGTAAACATGCCCACACATCATCATTAGAGAGAACCTCAATAGGTGCATAGACATATGCATTGTTGTTTGTTGCATGTTTTTTAAGGATTTTTCCTTCTACTGTGTGGTTTTCGATTGTTTGTTTTCTGGAGTTACTTTCTTGGCTTCTTACACCTAAGACTACTACAACACTTGTACTATCCTCTTTTACTACTTCATTGATAAATTCATCCATAGGCTTTATTTTCAATCTATGTGTGCACCATCTGAATTTCTGTCTTGGTGACGGATATCCTTTCCCTAAGAGCAGTGTCCAGAATGTTTCATTATTACTTGGATGTAGAATAGTCGCTTTGATATTTAAATGATTCTCTAAAGAATATTCATTTATAAGATTGATATTTCTTTTGATATAATTCTTAATTAATGGATTCTCAACCATGGTATCAGTAGAGAGTATATCGATCTTCTTTGTTCTCTTTTCAATAGGCAACTTAGAAACAGCTTCGATAACAACCATTGCCGTAAGCGTACTATCTTTTCCACCACTGTAGCCTAATACCCAAGGTCTATTATCACTCATATAAACCTCTTGTATTTCCTTGTGGATCTGGTTTAGGGTAATTTCTTTACCATACTCTGTAATATAATTAATCGCCATTACTGATCTCCTTTATAAAGTCCTTCTCTATCTTAGTTTCTGAATCATGAAGTTCTAATCCGACTAAAGTTTTGATTCTGATATATGTTAATTTTATTAGCCTGGAAGATTTGCTGATCTTGCCTGAAGCTTGTAAACAACGATATAACCAGTCCTCTCGGTTTGTCTTCTCCCAATCAATATCATTCAATTTAGGAATGAACTCTTTCCATGATGTTGGATGCTGAACATATAGATAATTCCCGAGGAGTCCTAGAGCTTCCAGTACAACACCATATGTTGCTATAGAAGACTGTCTGGAATGATAAGGTGTCACCTCTCCTGTCAAAATGTTGCTCCACTGCTTAAACTCACTACAGATCTCATCCCAGTATTCAAATGCAAAATTAATATGCTCCTCATTAACATGTGCTTTAGCACCGATTGTATTCATAAAAGCTTTATGAAATATACTTAATATAAAAAGCTTGTTTGATTTCTGTGCTAATGATTTATTGCTCAAGTCTACATACTGTTTTAATTTCTTATTTTGTAGTAAATACTTTTTCGTTATACCGATGTTCTCATCTCTATGATTATATAAAATACTAAGAGAACTTGAAACATTTATTGCATGTCTGTTTAGATCCGAAAACATCTGCTGACTTCTTATCAGCCCTTTGTCTACGAATAATACAACAGAAATTGATTCATCCTTCAGCGATGGGTTAAAAGCAACAGCTTCTTCGATCGCAGCTTTACGATGTTGACCATCATTAATGAGGAGGTTGCAGTCCATCGATACTTTCAAGATCCCTACATTTTCATTATCCTGAATAGGAAGAAATTCATACATCCCATCTATAGAAGCTGTAATTGATGAAAATACATAATCTTTGGGATTATTAAGCACATAGTCTCTAATTTCAGGAATTCTTTTTTCATTGATAATTCTTTGCGCTCTATATTCCTCAGGAATTTCATTATTGTAAAAAGTGAATAATTTGCTCAATAATCCCAATGGACACATGATTGAAAAAAACTCACTATTCGCTTGGAAACCACGAATTGCTGGGAAAGAATAAAAAAACTCCATAATCACACTCCTTTACGTACGTAATATTAAGATTAGTATATAATAAATCAGCTCCTTTGTCACCATTTATCAGAACGAATATTCTGTTAAATTTAATATATGTAAATAATCGTATATCGTATGTAAGCGTCAAATAGGAAGCACATAGGAAAGCCCCATGAATTATGAGAAAATCC
>CAZXUT010000088.1:6127-10637 GCA_964643785.1 uncultured Proteiniclasticum sp. | reverse complement strand
ACGAAGTGCCTCGGATGAAGTATCGCACCAAGCTGCCCTTCGTCCTGTCCAAGGAAGAGACTCTCGAATTCATCGATTCCATCCCTAATCTCAAACATAAAGCCCTCATCGTCCTGTTCTACTCATCAGGTCTCCGCATCAGCGAGGCTTGCTCGCTGCGCTACGCAAAGGAATGGATTCCCCATCTCAAGGAAACCTTTAAAGGCGCTGCAAACGTCATTGAATATCTGGGCCGCTATACCCATAACATTGCGATCTCCAACAGCAGAATTCATCCGGAGATTCCTCATGCATGTCCTTCCTGACCGATTAGTCAGAATCAGGCATTACGGGATTCTCAGCAATCGGTCCAAGCGTAAGAAGATGACACTGGTAAGACTGCTGGTCGAAGGTGTTCGCATGGAGCCAAGGTTCAAGGACATGACGACACTGGAGATTCTGAAGAAGCTCTATGCCATTGATCCCTGAATCTGCAGGCACTGCGGTGGAATGCACCTGAAAAACACAACTCTTCCGTCAAGTCCGAAACTGGAATAAACTCACTGTCTCTCATAGCTTTTCCCGCTCCAGACCTCATGGGTTGTTTGCCATGCACATTATCTCTGAAATGCTTGAGATCCTGCCTGAATCATTCTGTGACAGGTCCAAAGACTCATTCATCGAGGCGGATACACTCCATTGATTCCCCATAGGATTGCGCCTGGAACCGCGACATTTGTTCAATGGGGAAAATTATAATCGGGCCATCCTGACTGCTGATGTTCAGGATGGCTATTGTTTTGGCCGCGATTAACATTCTTTCCTAATTAATTATACTTCTTTTCGGCCTACTTCATGTGAGAAAGTATCATTCTAGTTGTGTCTGCTGCTACAATATCCTCAATCTTCCCATTTTTAATGAAGAAGAATTGTAATCTGTTCAGAAATAGGATCATGCTTACAGCATTACTGTAATTTGCGTCTATGACAGTAATCATAGACGCTTGAAAAAAAGCTCTGAATGCTGCAAATTTAAATATCAAGCTTATGGGTATTTAATAATATCATGCAGATATTGTATGAAAACAATTATTTCAGTCACAAATCCAGGTGATGAGAAGATGAATATTGAGTACAATATGTGATATTATAAACTCGAAGGTGGGGGGAATGATGGAAAACAAGCATGTGATTAATCAGGGTATGGAACAGAAAAATTCACTGTCACAGGATATGCAGTATCATATGAAAATATTGCATATGTCCTCCATGGAACTTACAGATTTTCTTCGCGATCAATTTATCAGTAATCCGATACTGGAAATGGATGAATCGCTGAGCGACCCATCGATCATAGATCGGGAGAAATTAGAAGCTCTTACTAGAAATGTGGAAAACAAAGTGGAGCGCATGGTGAGTAACACACATAGCGATTATGTTTCGCCATTTGAGTTCATCAGTAAAGATAAAACACTTAGAGATTATCTCATAGAACAAATGGGCATGATGAATCTGTCAGAAGAGCTTATTAAGGTTTGTGAATATATAATTTTTTCGTTGGATAGAAGAGGATATTTTACAGATTCAGTAAAAGAATCCAGCAACATTTTAGGCGTAAGTACCATGCTGTTTTCGAAAGGATTAAACATAGTCAGAGAAATGGATCCAATCGGGATCGGATGGGCTGATGTCTACGAGACACTCATCTATCAGCTGGACAAGGAAGAAATATTAACTGAAAATCATGTAGAGCTCATCAGAAGATATCTCCCTGAGGTAGGGAATGGGAATTTCAGAAAAATCGAAATGAAAATGAACCTTTCAGAAGAAGAAGTATTAAGTATTGTGGAGGATATCAGGAAGACAGAACCTATTCCTTCAAGAGGGTTTGCAGACAGCAGTACTAAAAATTATGTTGTACCTGATCTCAGAATACAGAGAATCGGGGAAGAGCTCCAGATTACAATGAGTGCGATGAAAGTGCCCAAAATCCGAATAAGTGAAGAGATTAAAGAATTACTGAAGGATAATAATCCGGAGATAAAAGAATATTTGAATACAAAGCTTCAGGATGCAATGAAACTTCTGAAGAGTATAGATATGCGTAAAAGTACCATAGAGAGAGTGACTGAAATCGTCATAAAGCATCAGAAGGACTATCTCATGGAAAAGAGCAGTTTTTTGAATCCGTTGTCCATGAAAACCATCGCTGAAGAGCTGGAAGTCCATGAATCGACGGTCAGTCGAGCTGTAAGAGAAAAATATCTATGCACTCCAAGAGGAACAATTGCTTTGAAAAGTCTTTTTTCAGGCAGTCATACTCCAAGCGGAAAAGACCTTCTTCCTGATTACATTAAGATCCTTATTAAAGAGATGATAGAGAAAGAAGATGAAACCCGTCCTTTATCAGATCAGAAAATCACGGATATGCTGAATGAAAAAGAAATTGAGATCTCAAGAAGAACGGTTGCGAAGTATCGTGAAGAGGCTGGTATTCAATCTACAAAAATCAGGAAGAGAAGATAAGCTAAATTAAACAGCAGAAGTATTGATCAAGAAGAGCGGATTAAAAAATCCTGCTCTTTTTTTGTTGACAACGTTACCAGTGAATTGCTATAATTAGTCAAAACGTGTTCAAAAAATGAGTATATCTTGACGTGATTGTCAGAGTAGGAGGAAGAATGAAGTTAGCGATAATAGCGGATGACTTTACAGGATCTAATGATACAGGGGTGCAGTTCGCAAAAAAGAAAATGAGCACCATCGTCACCACGACAACTGAAAATATCCCGAAAGACCTTCTTTCCAGAGAAATTCTGGTAGTGGATACGGAAAGTCGATTTGATGATGCAAAAACAGCCTATGAGAAAGTGTATCGAGTAACTGAAGAACTGAAGAAGATGGAGGACTGTATTTTTTACAAGAAGATTGACTCCACATTCAGAGGGAATATTGGATCTGAAATAGCTGCATGTCTTGATGCATCTCAAAAGGATGTAGTCTATATGATTCCAGCCTTGCCTTCAAATGGAAGAACCTCCAAAGACGGAATAGTCTATGTCAACGGTGTGCCTCTTCATGAAACGGAAGTGGCAAATGACCCTAAGACTCCCGTAAAGCAGTCTTCCATATCAGACATCATCAGCAATCAGACGGATAAAAAAACAGTGCTGATCAGAAAAAATGGTCCCTATGATATGGAAACACTGAAAAAATCGATCAGTGAAGCCAGAACAAGTGGTGCGAAAATCATCATTTTTGATGCGGAAAACATTGACGATCTGACGATCTGCGCTAAATTCATTAGCAGTCTTGAGAAAGACTATATCCTGGCAGGTACTGCAGGACTGGCAGAGTTTATACCAGAAGCATTCGATTTTCAGAAGAAGACGGGTGTTCTGTCCATTATCGGAAGCGTAAGTGATGTGACAAGAAAGCAGATAGAATACGCCAAAGAAAGAATGCCTCTTTATATCATCCATTACAAAGTGGAAATGATGTTTGACGAGGAGAACAAGAAGAAGATTTATGAACAGGTCACGAAACTTCTTAAAGAAGGAAAAGATGTAGCGCTTTACACCGCTGAGAATCGAGATGTGATTGATGAGACTATTCATTTTGCTGAAGCAAAAGGCATGAGTCATTTTGAAATCAGTGACTTTATTGCAAAATCCCTTGGTGAAATCACTGGGACCCTTATGCGTGGCAGTAAAGAGTTTTTATCTGGTGTGTATATAACAGGTGGAGATACCCTGATCAAGATCGCGAAAGAGCTTAACATAAGCGGAATGATCATTGAAGATGAAGTGCTTCCTGCCATTCCTAAAGGAAGATTTGTGAGCGACGAATTTGAAAACATTGATATTGTGACCAAAGCAGGCGCTTTTGGAAAAGAAGATGCATTTTACCATATTCTGAAGGCTTTGAAGAAATAGAAAGGATGGTTCATCAGTATGAGAAAAATAAATGAACTGGAAATGTATATTTTCGAGAACGAGAGTGTTTCGCCAAAAGAACTCATGGATAAGTTTAATCTTTCAGAAAGTACAGTTCGCAGATACATTAATGAACTGATGGAAATTGGAAGCATCAAAAAAGGATATGGGGTCGTATCTGCCAATACAAAGGATCAGCTTCTGAACTTCAAAGCTAGAATGAATGTTCAAGCGGAAGGGAAAAGAAAAATATCGAGGATGGCGGCGGATTATATCAATAATGGAGATATACTCTATATTGATTCCGGTTCTACCCATATGTTTCTCCCCGAAGCCATCAGCGAAAAAAAGGACATTACGATTTTTACCAATAATCTGATGTTCTCCATGAAGATGGTGAATTCAGCAGAAAATATAAAAGTCATTCTGATTCCTGGTAGTGTGAATAGACATACACTTTCATTGACCGGAGAAACCTCATTGGCCTTCCTAGACGCATATCAGTTTGACAAAGGGTTTTTCACAGCAAGTGGCGTATCAATGGAATCCGGGTATTCCAATAGAACGCTTCCGGAGAGAGATATCAAAGCTTTTCT
>CAZXUT010000088.1:0-6027 GCA_964643785.1 uncultured Proteiniclasticum sp. | reverse complement strand
AGAAATAGAGAATGGTGAATGAAATAAACGGAAGAAAAATAAGAAGAATCGATTCAGTAGAATATTTGAATCGAAAAGGAGCAGCAATGAATGAATTACCAATATTAGGTATTACAATGGGTGACGTTTCAGGTATAGGTCCTGAAATTGTCGTGAAAGCACTTAACCGTAAAAATGTATATGAAACCTGTCGTCCTTTAGTTGTAGGGAACAGTGAGGTAGTAAAAAGAGCAGTAAGGCTTCTCGGGTACGAGATGAAGGTACATGTTATAAGCAATGTGGAAGAAGCCACGTTTGAACATGGAATCATTGATGTGTATCATGTAACAGAAATGAACATTGATGAAGTGCCTTATGGTCAGGTGAGCATTCTAGGTGGAAAAGCCGCATTCGAAGCCATTGAGAAAGTTATTGCACTGGCTATGGATAATCAGATTGATGCGACCATCACTGGACCTCTGAATAAAGAAGCTCTGAATAAAGCGGGGTATCACTATAACGGCCATACGGAGATTTACGCGGAGCTTACGGGTACAAAAAGTTACAGCATGATGCTGGCACATGAAAATTTCAGAGTTGTACATGTTTCAACCCATGTATCACTTAGGAAAGCCTGCGATCTTGTGAAGAAGAAGCGTGTACTAGAAGTTATCGAAATCGCACAGAAAGCCTGCATCAGTCTTGGTATTACGAATCCAAGAATCGCAGTGGCTGGTCTGAATCCTCATTCTGGAGAAGGTGGACTTTTCGGAGAGGAAGAAATTGATGAAATAATACCAGCAATAGAAGAAGCAAGGGCAAAAAACCTTGATGTAGATGGTCCTGTTCCACCGGATACAGTGTTCTCAAAAGCCATTGGAGGACAATATGATATTGTTGTAGCCATGTATCATGATCAGGGACATATTCCAATGAAAGTGGTGGGATTCCAGATGGATCAGACTACTGGAAAATGGAAGGCGGTCAACGGGGTGAACATAACACTAGGTCTGCCGATTATCAGAAGTTCTGTAGATCACGGAACAGCATTTGATCAGGCAGGAAAAGGTACTGCTTCTGAGGAAAGTATACTTAATGCGATCAGCTATGGTATAGATCTTGCGAAAGCCAGGCTCGCCAGGAAAGAAATAGTGTAGTCTACCCTCCGGATTTATTTCAAGTAAGGAGGCAAACATGAAAGATATTGTGGTTTTAGCACCCATACAGGATGTATATGACAAAACAGTTGAAATCATCCAAGAACAAGGATACGGGAATGTAGATGTTGTTGTGGGTACCATGAGCAAAGGTCTTGAAATAGCAAAAAAACTGGAACAAGATGGCGCGAAGATTATTGTGACTCGAGGCGGTACCTACAAGTTGGTCAAGTCGCATCTTAAAATACCGGTCGTGGAAATCAAAGTAAGTGCCTATGACATTGTGAATTCATTTGATCAGATCAAGGATCCTGAAGAAGTCATCGGTCTGGTAGGTTATTCCAACGTTGTGTTCGGGTTTAATGTGCTGAAGAAGATCATTCCAAATGAAGTACAGATGGTTCTATTAAACAGCGAATCTGAAATCCCGGATATTGTTGAAAAGTATAAGGGGAAAGGGATTCGAACTTTTGTAGGAGACTCCAATGTGGCTAAGGTGGTTCAGGGACTTAACTGTAGAGGGATCATGATCACTTCGCAGAAAGAGACGATCCAGGTGGCCATACAGGAAGCAAGAAGAATTCTCAGAGCAATCAGGCAGGAAAAGCATATGACAGAACATCTTCGTGCAATAATGAATTTTGTGGGAGATGGAATTATCTCAATCGACAGCCAAAATCGCGTCACGCATTTCAATCAGACTGCTGAAAATATACTGAAGCACTCAGCCTCAGAGATGATTGGCAAGAAAATATTCGATATATTCAGGAATCCGAAGATTCATGAAATACTGTATAAGAGAGAAAAAGTCGTAGGAGAAATGGTCAGTGAGAAACAATTAAATCTCTCCTTCAACCAGATTCCGCTACTCGAAGGCGAAGATGTGGCGGGCGCTGTAATAACGTTCCAGGAAACACAGGAAATACAGCGAATGGAATTTAATATACGTAAGTCAATGTCTAAAAAAGGCTTTGTGGCAAAATACAACTTTGATGAAATCGTTCATAAAAGTGCACTGATGAAGGAATGCATTAAAACCGCAAAAGAATACGCAGTTTATGATGCACCTGTCCATATTTTCGGAGAATCGGGAACAGGCAAAGAACTGTTTTCCCAAAGTATTCATAACGCAAGCAAGCGGAAAAACGGACCTTTTCTTGCAGTGAACTGCGCTGCACTACCGCCCAATCTCATTGAAAGTGAGTTTTTCGGATATGAAGAAGGTGCTTTTACAGGAGCTAAGAAAAGTGGGAAACCTGGCATATTTGAACTTGCGCATAATGGTACGCTTTTTCTGGATGAAATCAGTGAGATTCCCATGGAGCTCCAGGGCAGGTTACTAAGAGTGCTTCAGGAAAAAGAGGTAAGGCGTGTCGGTGGCAACAAAGTGACTCCAGTGGATGTAAGAATCATTACTGCCTCAAACAGGAGGCTTCAGGACATGGTCGATCAGGATCTTTTCAGAAAAGACCTTTATTATCGAATCAATGTCTTAAGCTTAAGAATTCCAACACTGAAGGAACGAAAAGAGGATATCCTGCTGCTGGCAGAATTCTTTATTGAAAAATATTCACATATCTATCACAAGAAAAAACTGGAAATAACGGAACCTGTTAAAAAAGCCCTGATGTCAGGTGAATTCGAGGGCAATATACGCGAATTGGAAAATATTGTTGAGAGATCGGTCATAGTCTCTTCTTTTGATCAGATTCTTCATGAGATGGAAGAATTAACGACCCAGTCTCCAGAAACTTCTATGGCAGATGAAATCCATCAATATGAGAGTATCCCGGAAAATGCGACCATGAAAAAACTTGAAGAATGGTACATGATGAAAGTTTTTCAAGAAACCGAACAGAATGTACAGAAAACCTGCGAGATTCTAGGAATCAGCCGATCCACTTTATGGAGAAAGTTACAACATTAATCTCTGCATGTGTCATAATGAAGCAATGTGTCATAATGAAACATGTATACGTTTCACATTGAGTTTATCTTGCTGATTCCCATGATAAAATGCAAAAATTCATCTATCATTATCTCATTTCTGTCAAAAAATCATAAAAATGAGGATATTATAACATTGGCACGGAAATTGCTACTATATTAGTGCAATCATTTACAAAAAAAAGGAGGAAATAACATGAACATTCTACAAATGGTCAAAAAAGTACCTGGAGGGCTAATGGTTATACCATTACTACTTGGTGCAGCAATCAACACGTTTTTCCCACAAGCTCTTGAAATCGGTGGATTCACAACCAACTTATGGAAAACTGGCGCACTCCCTATTCTTGCAGTATTTCTATTTGCGAACGGTGCACAGATCAGTGTAAAGCAAGCAGGGTTACCCCTTTATAAGGGAGCAATGCTCACACTTATTAAATTTCTTATCGGTGCCGGTGTAGGTATAATCGTCAATAGAATATGGGGACCTGCAGGTGTATTAGGACTTTCACCACTTGTTCTTATCGCTGCACTCACAAACTCCAATGGTGGTTTATATGCTGCTTTAGCAGGTGAATATGGAGATTCTACTGATGTAGGAGCTGTATCCATACTATCTATTAATGATGGACCATTCTTTACAATGCTGGCATTTGGTGCAACCGGAATTGCAGAAATTCCATTTATCGCTTTAGTAGCGACAATCGTACCGATTTTAGCAGGATTTATTCTAGGTAATATGGACGAAGAAATAAGAAAATTCCTAGCGCCAGCTACAGTAATCATGATTCCATTCTTTGCATTCCCACTTGGTGCTGCACTGAATTTCAGACAGCTCATTGAAGCAGGTGGCCCTGGAATCCTTCTTGGACTTCTTGTAACAGGTTTAACAGGCTTTGGTGGATACTTCTTGTTTAAGGCGATGAAAGTTAAAAACCCACAGATCGGTGCTGCTATCGGTACAACTGCGGGTAATGCAGTTGCAACACCTGCAGCATTGGCTGCAATAGATCCTAACCTTGTAGATATCGCTGCCATTGCAACTGCTCAGATCGCTGCTGCTATTATTGTTACAGCAATTCTTGCTCCTTTACTGGTATCGTGGCTTAGTAAGAGAGAAATAGCGAAGAAAATCAAAACAGAAACAGTAGCATAGTAACTTGAAAGACTTTTAGGAGGATACAAATGACAAAGATTGAACTGCCTTATGGCAAAGGAACCTTAACAGCTGAAATTCCAGATGAGAGAATCAGTGCCATCATGGTTTCTGAAATGCATCACTACGTGCCAGAAAAGAGTCAAGTGGAACTTGTTAAAGAAGCGCTTGAAAATCCGATCGGCACACCTAGACTACGTGATATGGCTAAGGGAAAGAGTAAAGTATGTATCATTGCAAGTGATCATACAAGACCCGTTCCAAGCAAAATCATTATGCCTTTGATGCTTGAAGAAATCAGAACAGGTAGCCCAGATGCAGAAATCACTATTTTGATTTCAACAGGTTGCCATAGAGGTACGACAAAAGATGAACTCGTTTCAAAATTTGGACCTGATATTGTAGAAAGTGAAAACATCTACATTCATGACTGTGATGATGAAAGCATGCTGACAGATATAGGAATACTCCCTTCAGGTGGAAGAATGATTCTCAATAAAATTGCTCTTGAAGCAGATTTACTGGTATCAGAAGGTTTCATTGAACCACACTTCTTTGCTGGTTATTCAGGTGGAAGAAAGAGTGTATTACCAGGCGTTGCAAGCAGAAAAACAGTTATGTTCAATCATAATGCAACATTTATAGACAGTGACAGATCAAGAACCGGAATTATGGAAGGAAATCCTATCCATAAAGACATGCTTTATGCTGCTAGAGCAGCAAGGTTAGATTTCATCTGTAATGTAGTAATCAATTCGGATAAAGAAGTCATCTATGCAGTAGCAGGTGATGCTGATCTTGCCCATATTGATGGAAGAAACTTCCTGAACAGTAAATGTAAAGTGGATGCAGTACCTTCCGATATTGTCATTACGACAAATGGAGGATACCCTCTTGATCAGAACATCTATCAGGCAGTGAAGTGCATGACTGCAGCAGAAGCAACTATGAAACCAGGTGGTGTTATGATCATTGGTGCGAAATCCAATGATGGGCATGGTGGAGAACAGTTCTACAAGACTTTCAAAGAAGAGCAGGATGTAGAAAAGATGATGAAAGAATTTCTCGAAACACCAAGCGAAGATACAATACCTGATCAGTGGCAGTCACAGATTTTTGCTAGAATCTTAAAAAATTACAAAGTTATCTATATTTCTGATGCAGATGATCAGATTGTAAAAGATCTTCATATGACACCAGCGCATTCCATAGAAGAAGCTCTGGATAAAGCGGAAGAAATGGTAGGAAATAAAAATGCGAAAATTGCTGTAATACCTGATGGTGTTTCTGTAATCGTACTATAAAAGTTCTGATCGCATGACTGAGCATTTTTAATTGGTCATGCGATCTTACTTTAGTCATATTGGAGGTAAGAGATGAAGAAAGTTGTACTGATACCAGACTCCTTTAAGGGGACAATGTCATCCACACAGATCTGTAAGACAATCGATGCTGTGATACATAAACACCACCCGGACGCAGAAATTATATCAATTCCTGTGGCGGATGGCGGTGAAGGAAGTGTGGACTGTTTTCTGACTGCTCTTTCAGGTGAGAAAATTGAAATGACTGTCAAAGGTCCTTATATGGAAGAAATGGATGCCTATTACGGTCTCATCGACCAAGGGAAGACTGCGGTGATTGAAATGGCCGCTGCCGCTGGATTACCACTTGTGGAAGATCGGAAAAACCCTGGAAAGACCACCACCTTCGGTGTGGGAGAACTCATTCTTGATGCTGCAAAGAAAAACGTGGATAAAATCATTGTAGGTCTAGGTGGAAGCAGCA
>CAZXUT010000087.1:0-10722 GCA_964643785.1 uncultured Proteiniclasticum sp. | reverse complement strand
GGAACTTCTCCTTAAAGGTATTGTTTTAATTTTACTTCTTATTCCAATAAGCTATATTTTTAATCTTACTATGGTTTATACCATCATCTCAAAGACCATAACCATTGGAGTGCTGACACTGGTCATCATTTTTCAGCCTGAAATCAGAAGGATGTTGGAGCACATAGGACGTTCTGCGTTCAGTGATCGAAGAGTTCTTCGGGATACAGATATTCTGACCAAGGTCGTAAATGATATTGTTGCAGCCATGGATAATTTAAGCAAGACTAAAACTGGAGCGCTGATTGTTATAGAGCAGGACACAGGTCTTGGCGACATCAGTGAGTCGGGAATCAGAATTGATGCATTGGTTTCCACATCTCTACTTGAAAATATCTTCGTACCCAACACGCCACTACATGATGGAGCGACCATTATTCGTGGAGACCGAATCATGTCATCAGGGTGTGTGCTTCCTCTGACTACAAACAAAGACATCAGCAAAAAACTGGGAACAAGACATAGAGCTGCCCTTGGGTTAAGTGAAGTATCTGACTCCCTTGTGCTCATTGTTTCAGAAGAAACGGGTACTATATCACTAGCATTAAACGGAAAACTGGTAAGAAATTATGATAAAGAAAGACTTCAGAAGATTCTAGTCAAGATTCTCACCAGTAAAATCCAGAAAAAACTTACGTGGAAGGAGAGGTTGGATCAATGGCTAAGCAAAAAGGATCGGACATCCTCCTGAAAGCGATCAGTTTAGTCCTTTCGTTCAGTTTATGGATCTACATCATTAATGTGGAAAATCCCATTAAGACCATGAAGGTCTATAATGTGCCCGTAAGGCTTGAAAACATGGAAAATATTGATGAACAGAATCTGGCACTTCTACCAAACCAGGATGTGATGATCACTTTAACGGTAAAGGGACCGGCATCGGAAGTCTACAGAAGTGTAGCCAGTAATTTTAGAGTAGTAGCAAATCTAGATGATGTGGCTTTAAAAGCCGGGGCAAATGAAGTGCCCATCGAGATCACCTCTTATCCTTCAGATATTGATGTAACGCCCAGCAGTAATGTGAAAGCGGTTATTTATCTGGATGATTATCTGGAAAGAGAAGTCACCATCGTTTCTCAGTATGATGCTACGGCTTCTGACGACCACTTTATAGCAGGTGTCACTTTCAATCCGAGTTCAGCAACTGTAAAAGGACCAGCTGAATATGTCAACAGAGTAACCGCTCTTGCGGCAAAAGGTGGCAGAGGAGACCTGGAAGCCAATTATAAAGAGATTGTATCTCTTGTGCCCATCGATGAAAATGGCAATGAGGTAAACCATGTGATTATTACGCCACTCTATGTGGAAGTCAATGTGGAGGTCTTTAAGACCAAAACTGTTCCACTGGTCATAGATACTTCAGGAGAAATCGGTGCTGGATTTGAACTTCTTGCAAGCTCTATAGCACCTGGTGAATTGCTTATAGCAGGGCCGGACAATCTCCTGGAACAGGTGAATGAAATCAAGACAGCAGAATTTGATCTAAGTACCTTGTCAGATACTTCTGATGTTATTATGAATCTAATGATTCCAAATGGAATCATATCCATCAATAACGGCAGTACCGCCACTGTGACATTCGAAGTACGCGCTTATGAGACCAAAGCGATTTCAAAGAATCTCTCAGTTCTTGGTCTGACAGAAGGCCTCACTGCAGAATTCAGTTCGGACACGGTAGAGGTGGTTGTAAGCGGACCTCAGAACGCTTTAGATGCAGTAACAGAAGGAAACATAACTGTAGAAATCAATCTTGCGGACCTTGAAGCTGGAGAGCATAAACTTAAACCTGTTATAGTGCTTCCGGAAAACATTAATCAGGTTTCAGTTACTCCAGAAGAAATCACTGTCACCATCAGTGAAGAAAATGAGATTCCGCCTGAGGATGAGCCTACTGATGAAGAAACACCAACCAATAATGAAACACCTTAAAATTTAAGTGGAAGCCTTCGGGCTTCCATTTTTGGAGTGAAGATGATGATAAAAATAAACAATATAGAACTATATCTGGAAGAAGACAAGGAAGACATCGTAAAGAAGACAGCGAATATCCTGAGAGTCTCTGAAGAAGATATCCAGGAAGTGCGGATTGTAAAAGAATCTGTAGATGCGAGAAAAGAACCATTGAAATTCGTATACAGTATTCTGGTGCGAGTAAAAAATGAAAATGAGATTATGAAGAATGTAAGAAATAAAGATGTTTCTTACTATGAAGAGAAAGAGGCTGAAAAAGTGATCCCTGGAAGCCAAAGATTATCCACACGGCCAGTGGTCGTAGGGGTTGGACCCTGTGGGCTGTTTACAGCACTGAAATTGGCGGAAGAAGGATACAGACCGCTGGTTCTGGAGCGAGGACAGGAGATCTCTGAAAGAGACCGGGCAGTGGATCTTTTCATGGAAAAAGGCATACTTGATCCCTCTTCTAATATCCAGTTCGGAGAAGGAGGAGCAGGGGCTTATTCAGATGGAAAACTCACAACACGAATCAAAGATGTAAGAGTGAGAGAAGTTCTTGAAAAGCTTGTCGATGCAGGAGCACCGGAGGATATCTCCTATCTTGCAAAACCTCATGTAGGTACAGATCTTCTGAAAAATGTGGTGAAAAACATCCGAGATCGAATAATATCTTTGGGTGGAGAAGTGAGGTTCAACACAAAAATGGAGGATATTGAGATCAGAAACGGGAAAGTGATTTCAATCACTGCGAACCAAGAAAAGATTCCATGTGAGGTGCTTGTTCTTGCTATAGGACATAGTGCGAGAGATACTTATGAAATGCTCTTTCAGCGGAGTTTTTCTATGATTGCCAAATCAATGGCTGTAGGTGTTCGTGTGGAAAATCTTCAGTGGAGAATCAATGAAAGCCAGTATGGAAGTGAGCATCTTCATCCGAAGCTGAAGGCGGCTGAATACAGCCTGACAGCCAAAGCTCCCGATGCGAGAGGTGTCTACAGTTTCTGCATGTGCCCAGGTGGAATCGTCGTGCCTGCATCCAGTGAAGAGGGAATGGTTGCTGTCAATGGAATGAGTTATCATGCAAGAGATGGTAAAAATGCGAATTCCGCTGTGGTGGTTTCGGTGAATCCTTCTGATTATGGCCCTCATCCTCTAGATGGAATTCGTTTTCAGAGAGAGCTTGAGAAGAAAGCATTTCAGATGGGTGGAGGGAGCTACTTCGCTCCAGTGCAGAAAGTGGAAGATTTTCTTGCCGGTAGAGTGAGCACTTCTTTTGGAGATGTCACACCATCCTATGTACCCGGCGTTCATTTTGCAGATCTCACAAAACTCTTTCCATCCTATATCACGGAGGGTCTAAAAAAAGGCTTCACAGAATTTGACAGGAAAATCAAGGGTTTTGCCAGCCATGGTGCCATCATGACTGGAGTGGAAACACGGACTTCATCGCCTGTTCGGATTCTTAGAGGAGATCATTTAGAGAGTGTCAATGTGAATGGTGTCTATCCAGCTGGTGAAGGAGCAGGTTATGCTGGAGGAATCATCTCCAGTGCAGTAGATGGGCTTAAAATCGGAGAAGCGGTGATCAGGAAATACCAACCTTTAGATTAAAAGTCATTTTATAACATATTATTAAGATAATCATGAAACATGTAATAATACTATTAAGATAATAGTTTGATATTAATTAAATACATAAAAATAGGGCTGTCTAAAAAACTCATTTTTGACAATTTGGCATTAAAAAACCCTAAAAATGGCAAAATATGAGAAACGAATAACGATAGTCCCTATTTTTTTGTGATTATTTAACATATGGGCTTAAAATAAGCGAAATTTAGGTGTTTTCAAATGTAAAGGGTTTCTGATATGATTAGTATGAAATAGTTTGGGGGTGGAAACACATGAAATATGTTTTGGTGATTAATCCAGGTTCAACTTCAACAAAGATTGCCATTTACAGTACGGAATCAATCGAGATTCATACGGAAGTAGTGGAACATAGTGTAGAAGAGATCAAGAAATACGAACACATTGTCGATCAGGATAAGATGAGAAGAGAAGCCATTGTTTCTGTATTACGCGAGAAAGGTATAAAGAAAGAGGACCTGGCTGCTGTTGTAGGACGTGGTGGACTTCTGAAGCCGATCATCGGTGGAACTTATCTAGTTGATTTTGATATGATCAATGACTTGAGAAATGCAGTGCAGGGTGAACATGCATCCAATCTAGGTCCTATTCTTGCAAAGGAAATTGCCGATGAGGCTGGAGTCAATGCCTATACCGTCGACCCTGTGTCCTGTGATGAGATGGATGATCTGGCAAGATTCACCGGACTTAAAGGTGAAGAAAGAGGCTCCCTTGCGCATTACCTGAATATCAAAGGCGTCACAAGGAAAGTCTGCAGAGAAAAGGGATATGATTTCAATAGTGACAACTTCATTGTTGCACATTTAGGTGGAGGATTTTCCATAGGACCACTTAGAAAAGGGAAACTTGTGGATGTCAACAACGCAAACCATGGAGGGCCTTTTAGTCCGGAAAGAGTGGGAACACTTCCACTTGGTATCTTCGTGAAGTATGCCTACTCTGAAGAATATGACAGACAGAGTCTTTTAAGGAAATTTCAGAGAGGATCGGGTCTCATTTCTCATCTAGGAACAAGTGATGCAAGAGAAGTGGAAAGAATGATCCATGATGGAGATGACTATGCGGCAAAGGTCTATGGTGCTATGGCTTATCAGATCGGTAAAGAAATTGGAGCCTGCGCAGCGGTACTTAAAGGTGAGGTGAAAGCCATCATCATAACGGGAGGTCTTGCTTATTCCAGTCTCATGACTGGCATGATCAAGGAGTATGTGTCCTTTATAGCACCGGTGGAACTGGTGCCTGGAGAACTGGAAATGAAGTCTCTCTATGAGGGAGCTCAGAGAGTTCTGAACAAAGAAGAAGAACCATTGCGTTATAGGGAGGAAATATTAAGTGAAAAGTTTTAGTGAGATCTATGAAAAGGTAAAAGAAAGCGGACATATGAGAGTTGTTGCTGTGGCAGCAGCAGAGGATGAACCGGTACTTCAGGCTGTGGCAAAAGCCAAGGAGCTTGGGCTCTGCAATGCAGTTCTTGTAGGCGATCAGGAGAAGATTGAAAACCTTCTGAAGCAGCTTCATATCCGTGATGAATTCAGGATCATTGATGAAAAGAATCCTCCAGCAGCAGCTAAGATTGCTGCTAACCTCGTACGTGAAGGGGAATGCGATATTCTGATGAAGGGACTTGTAGATACAAAGTCTCTATTAAGAGCAGTACTTGATAAAGAGACGGGACTTGCTACAGGAAACCTCATCAGTCATCTGGCCGCTTTTGAAGTGCCTGGGTATGACAGGATGCTCTTTGTCACTGATGCAGCCATGAATACATATCCTGGACTGAAAGAGAAAGTCGGTATATTGAATAATGCAGTGAAATTTGTCACGAGCCTAGGTGTTGAAAAACCTAAAGTAGCAGTGGTCTGTGCTGTGGAAGTGGTCAACGAAGCAATGCAGTCAACCATAGATGCGGCAATGCTTTCCAAGATGAACGACCGTGGACAGATCAAGGGATGCATCGTGGATGGACCTCTTGCCCTTGATAATGCTTTAAGCGTAGAAGCGGCAGAACATAAAGGGATCAAGAGTCTTGTAGCGGGTCATGCGCAAATCCTACTTATGGCAAATATCGAATCCGGGAATGTGCTCTATAAGTCACTGACTTATGCTGCACACAGCAAAACGGGTGGTGTGCTTCTTGGGGCAAAAGCACCAGTGGTTGTCACATCCAGAGCGGATTCCTTCGAAAGCAAAGTGAACTCCATCGCTATGGCAGTTCTTAATGCTTCAATGAAATAGTAAAGTTCAGTACATAATCGGGTGTAACAGTATAGAAAACAATTAAAGGGGAGAATATATGAATAAATTACTTATCATCAATCCGGGATCAACATCAACCAAAATAGGCATCTTCGAAGATGACAGGGAAGTGAAGTCTTTTACATTAAGACATGAAGCTTCCGTGATCAATGCTTTTCATAAGGTCATCGACCAGTATGAATGGAGAAAGGACGAAATCAAGAAGATTCTTACTGAGAACAATGAAACACTGGAGTCCTTCGATGCATTTGTTGGAAGAGGTGGACTTCTAAAGCCCATAAAGAGTGGTACTTACAGAGTCAACGAAGCGATGCTTGAAGATCTCAAGAAGAGCATAAAGGGTGAACATGCATCCAATCTTGGTGCGCTCATCGCCCATGGTCTTGGCACTGAGTTCAATAAGGAAGCTTTTATTGCTGATCCTGTGGTTGTAGATGAGATGGAAGACATGGCCAGAATTTCAGGTCATAAAGCCTTTGAAAAGGTAAGCATCTTCCATGCGCTGAATCAGAAAGCGGTAGCGAAGAGATATTCGAAGGAAAAGGGCAGAAACTACAGCGACCTTAATCTTATCGTGGTTCACCTTGGTGGAGGAATCAGCGTAGGGGCCCATGAGAAAGGAAAGGTCATTGATGTGAACAATGCGTTGAACGGAGAAGGACCATTCTCTCCAGAGAGAAGTGGATCCTTACCAGTTGCTGATCTTGTGGAGCTCTGCTTCTCAGGAAAACATGACAAGGCAGAAGTGCTCAAGATGATCACCGGTAAAGGTGGATTTGTTTCCTACCTTGACACCAATGATGCGAGAGAAGTCGAAGAAAGAGCAATAGCTGGAGATGAATATGCCATGAAAATCTACTCTGCCATGGGATACCAGGTGGCAAAAGAAGTGGGTTCAGCAGCTGCTGTACTGAAGGGCAAAGTAGATGCCATCATACTTACAGGCGGCATAGCCTACTCCAAGCTCATGGTGCAGCTGATCAGAGAAAGAGTGGAGTTTATCGCTGAAATTGTTGTGTATCCAGGTGAAGATGAGCTACTGGCTCTGGCTGAAGCGGCAAATAGAGTACTTACTGGAGAAGAAGAAGCGATTACCTATAAATAATTGCTGAAAATGAGAAAGAATGATAATTTATTATCATTTTGATAATATAAAGTGAAAATATCTTTTAAAAGTGAAAAATCGTGATTTGTAAAGGTATACAGTGATTATTGATAACAAAGTACCGTTTCTGTTGTGAAAAACCATTCCACTGACCTGTGTAGGCATTAATCTTTAAACCAATTCAGGATTTTACCATGAAACTGGAAATTAGATTAAGTGCTGATTTTATATTAAACTAAGGGTACAGTAAAAAATGGAGGGATGTCACTTGGAAAGAATCACGATCATCACAGGGCATTTTGGCAGCGGGAAATCTGAGATTTCCATCAACCTGGCAAAAAAGCTGAATAATGAAGGAAAAAAGGTGGCACTTATCGATATCGATATCGTCAATCCTTTCTTCTGTATAAGAGACTTTAAAGAGACCTTGGCAATAGACGGCATTGATGTCATTTCGGCAAATCCGGAATGGTCAAACGTAGAGTTGATGGTTGTCCCAGGCGAAGTATCCAGTATGTTTGTAAAAAAAGATACGAATTTCATCCTGGATATCGGCGGAGACGATTCAGGTGCAACGGTACTTGGGCAGTATAACAGCGAGCTGATCAAGACAGATTACAGCATGTATTTTGTCATCAATACCCAAAGGCCAATGACGCCTAATGAAAAGGGAATCAAAGATTATATCGCAAGTATAGAGAGAGCATCAAGGTTGAAGGTAACACATCTGATTTCCAATACCAATCTCTCCTATGAGACCACTATTGAGGAAATCATCAAGGGAGATGCAATGATTCATACTCTTTCAGAAGAGCTTGGAATACCGCATCTGTACACTGTAGTCAGGCGTGATCTGGCAGAATCACTTGAAGGTAAGTTACATGGGGAGCTTCTTCCCATTGACATTTTCATGAAAACACCGTGGAATTAAAAACAGTAAGGGGGAAATAATATGCCAAAAGTTGTATTTAGAGAAGAACGATGCAAGAGCTGTGGACAGTGTGTTATTGCTTGTCCAGTGAAGATTATCGGTTTTACAGACAGATTGAATGAGAAGGGCTACAGACCCGCCGGAATTCCGGAAGAACTCATGGATAAATGCATAGGATGTACATCCTGTGGAAGAATGTGTCCAGATCTTGTTATTACAGTATATAAATAGGGGGTAGAATAAATGAGTGAAAAAGTTCTCATGAAGGGAAACGAAGCAATAGGCGAAGCTGCTCTTAGAGCAGACTGCAAATGTTTCTTCGGTTATCCAATCACACCACAGACAGAGGTTGCAGCCTATATGGCAAAGAAGATGCCTACAATGAACAGAGTATTTTTACAGGCGGAAAGTGAAATCGCAGCGATTCATATGATTTATGGAGCAGCTGGTACAGGCGTCAGATGCATGACCAGTTCATCATCCCCTGGAATCTCACTAAAAGCAGAAGGTATTTCCTATATCGCTGGAGCTGAGCTTCCATGCGTTATCGTCAATATCGTAAGAGGAGGTCCAGGACTTGGTGGTATTCAGCCAGCGCAGTCCGATTACTTCCAGGCTACAAAGGGTGGAGCACATGGAGATTTCCATATGCCGGTATTCGCACCTTCATCCATTCAGGAAATGGTTGACCTTATCCAGGAAGCTTTCGACGTTGCAGATCAGTACAGAACACCTGTTATGATCATGGGCGACGGTATGCTGGGTCAGATGATGGAGCCTGTTGAATTCAAAGATACAGTATCTACAAGACAGCTGCCTGAAAAGACATGGGCTTCAAATGGAAGAAATGGAAGAGCACAGCACAATGTGATCAACTCCCTGTTCCTTAAGAGTGAAGAACTTGAAAAGCATAATATTCACCTTGGAAAGAAATATGATGAAATCAAGAAAAATGAGGTGAAATATGAGCTTATGAATACAGATGATGCAGATCTGATTCTGGTTGCTTATGGTACAACTGCAAGAATCTGTAAAAATACAATAAAGCTTGCAAAGGCTAAGGGCGTAAACCTAGGTCTGATCAGACCTATAACACTATGGCCTTATCCACAGGAAGCCTTTGATCTTACCATCGGAAACACAAAGCATGGTTACATGGCTGTGGAGATGAGTATGGGTCAGATGGTGGAAGACGTTAGACTTTCTGTTGAAGGCAGACAGCCTGTACACTTCTACGGAAGATCAGGTGGAATGATTCCTTCACCGGAAGAAATTCTTGTTAAAGCTTTGGAAATTGTAGGGGGGAATAAATAATGGAGTTAAAGGATAGAGAGATCCTGTTTAAGCCTACCAAAGGCCTGCTGGATGTTCCTACTCACTATTGTCCTGGATGCACCCATGGTGTAATTCACAGACTGATCGGTGAAGTTATGGAAGAACTGGATATCGTGGATAAGACCATTGGTGTTGCACCAGTAGGATGTTCCGTATTGGCTTATGATTATTTTGCATGTGATATGTTTGAAGCGGCTCATGGTAGAGCACCAGCAGTTGCTACAGGAATAAAGAGAGCAAATCCTGATAAGATCGTATTCACTTATCAAGGAGATGGTGACCTTGCTGCCATCGGTACAGCGGAAGCTGTTCACGTAGCTGCAAGAGGAGAGAAGATTGTAACAATTTTTGTGAATAACTGTATTTACGGAATGACAGGTGGCCAGATGGCTCCTACAACTCTTCCAGGTCAGAAAACTGAAACATCACCATACGGTAGAGATGTGGCGACTCAAGGGTATCCAATCAGATTTTCTGAAATGGTTGCACAGCTTGACGGTTCATACTACATCGAAAGAGTATCTGTAGATAAAGTAGCTGGAGTTGCTAAGACAAAGAAGGCAATCAAAAAGGCATTCCAGAATGCCATTGATGGAAAAGGATACAACCTTGTTGAAGTACTGTCCATCTGCCCTACGAACTGGGGTCTTAACACCGAAGAATCTCTGAAATGGTTAAGAGAAAATATGATTCCTTACTATCCATTAGGCGTGAAGAAGGACTTAAGCATAGAGGAGGCGAAATAATGACACAAGAAGTTATTTTTGCAGGATTTGGCGGACAAGGTATTCTTTCTATGGGTAAGTTCCTTGCTTTCGGCGGTATGGATGTGGATCTGAATGTATCCTGGTGTCCAAGCTACGGACCTGAAATGAGAGGAGGAACAGCAAACTGTTCCGTGATCATTTCTAATGAGGATATCGGATCACCGATTATCACAGCTCCAGATACGCTGGTCGTTATGAACAGACCTTCACTGGATAAATTTGAAAGCACAGTAAAACCTGGCGGACTGATCATTCTTGATTCAAATCTTGTTACAAGAGATGTCAAAAGAGATGACGTTACAGTACTAAGAATTCCAGCTCAGGATGAAGCGGGAGTAATCGGTTCTGTGAAGATCGCCAACATGGTTCTTCTAGGTGCACTTGTCGGAAAGACAGATGTCATTTCTGAAGAGGCTCTTCTAGGAGCGCTTAAGGGACATGGTAAAGAAGCGTTCTATGAAATGAACAAAGCAGCCATCGATAAAGGAATAGAATACGCTAAGAAAGAAGCTGTAATGGCTTAATAAGATCAAATAAGTACCCCTTGAGGATTCATATGAATCCTTAAGGGGTACTTTTCGTCTGGAAGTCCTTTGCCAAGACCGATTTACAGCAAGGAAGTGAATCAGGAAGCTTAATTGCAAAAGTAAATTCCACCCCTGAAAAATAAGAAGTAGAAGTTACTA
>CAZXUT010000086.1:0-10965 GCA_964643785.1 uncultured Proteiniclasticum sp. | reverse complement strand
TCAGGATGGCTGTTGTTTTGCCCACGATTATCATTCTTTCCTAATTAATTATACAACATTCTGCTCATCTTATAAAGTATATACTTTATAAGATGAGCTTTTCAAATACAATCCGTAAATGAGACCATCAACAGCAATTTATCGAAAATAATTGCAAAATCCTTAGAATTCTTGAAATTATTTCAAGGAAATTATTGCAAAACAATAATTAAGTGTGTATACTAAAACTAAAATTATTGTAAGACGATAATCAGTGGAGGTTATTATGAAGAGAAAAGTGTATCAAAGGATGCTACTATTGGAAGCGATTCTACTACTCCTGTTTTTTCTGTTTAAGGCCAACTTGCCCGATCTTTTCAGCTCTCTGATGGCTTTTCCATTTGAGCAGATCGGAAAGGGATTAAGAGTACTATCACTTTCTGGAGGTTCCGGTAATATCATTGCCCTTGTCCTCTATTTCCTGATCAGCCTTATTCCAGTGCTGTTTCTCTTGGACAGGTACAGGAAAAGGAGTGTAAAACCTGAAGACCTTCTCCTTGTGATCCTAAGTGGTGTACTATTTGCTGCACTGTACTATATGGTGAATCCGAGTAAAACCGGGATATTTTTTGGAAGCACACCTGGCTTTATCGCGGGGAAGGCGTTTCTGGGTGGAAGTGTCTATTCGGTTCTTGTTGCATATATAGCACTGAAAGCACTCCGCGTTTTCGCTGTTGCACAGAAGGAACAAGTGCAGAAGTATCTGATTTTTCTTCTGGGTTTTATCAATATGATATTTGTTTTCAATGTATTTGGCCTTATTTTTGGAAGCTATCTGGAAGCGAGAAAGAGCTTTGTGGAAGGTAACACCTATTGGGGACAGGAGCTGCTGCTTAGTGAAGTATTCCTGGTTTTGCAGCATCTGGTCAGCGCACTGCCGTATCTTCTCAGTATCTTCATCGTATTTCATCTGATGAATTTCATCGATGAAATGCGAAAAGACCGGTTCTCTGAAGAGGTGCTTACACAAGCTACAAGACTTACAAAGCAGTCCATCGGACTTATTGCCCTTACTGTTTTGTCGAACATGGCCATACATCTATTGCAGCTCCTATTTATTAATGAGCTGCGAGAGATACACGTGACGCTTGTGATTCCGCTGCTGCCCCTGATCTTTGTTCTCGCGGTTCTTCTTTGCACACAGCTTGTCAAAGAAAACCAGACGCTGAAAGAGGACAATGATCTGTTTATATAGGAGGTGTCAATTATGGCAATTACAGTGCATCTGGAAGAGGTGCTGAAAGACCGTGGGATGACCTCCAAGGAGCTATGTCTGATGGTAGGTATTACAGAGGCGAATCTGTCGATTCTAAGAAGTGGGAAGGCGAAAGGAATTCGCTTCGGGACTGTGAATAGAATCTGCTACTTTCTGAAATGCGATGTGGGAGATATTCTCAAATTCGATGGAAATCTGGAGGAGAATGATGATGATAAAGAATAGAAAACCTTTGATTATGATAATGATCACCGCAATGATGCTTTTTGCAGGTGGATGCCAGCTGGCAGTGGAAGAAGGGACTGAAAATACGGTGGAGGATCGGCTAGTAGGAGCTCTGATCACTACCGGTTCTCTCAATCCAGTAGAGATGGATATTGAAATCCTGCCAGAGATGTTCGAGGAAATGGAAGATGGAGAGCTTATGATGGATGAGTTTCTGGAGATGGAAGGTGGAGTCATCATTGCTACACCATCCTATGATGAAAAGAAATTTATCTTTGAAGGCGTGAAAGGATATTCCATGTTCTCTGCAACCATGCATATGGAAAACGAGAATGAAAGTTACTCCACGTCTCAAGCGGACGACGGAATCAGTGATGTATCAACGCACATCACAGCAGGAGATACGGATAAGATCGAGATGAAAGGGATAATCTATTTCTCCCAGAAAACAGGGGAGCGGGTATGGTATATGAACCCGGTGTATCAGAAAGAGAACGGCGTGGTCTACGCAATTCCAGGAACAGGCTTTGGCATGGGAGGAGAACTGGGTGAAGGAACTGAAGGGTCCACAAAAATTGATCAGGCTCTGAGCTATACAGTGAATGGAACCACAAAGTCCTTCGAGTCTTACATAGAAGTCAGTTATGTGTTTATGTATCCTCCAACAAAGATTGTTGTAGTAGAGATGGATGAGAATAACAAAGTGCTCATCCGAAGAGAATTTGAACCAGGAAAGCTTCCTGAAGAGCTTAAGACAAATGAAGAAGCAGAGTATCTGATCATCGAGACTGAAAAAACAGGGGAGAATGGAGAAGCTGTTGTGGATAGACAAATCGTTGATGGAAGTGAAGAGACTTTCAGCACATTCTACCAGAGTGAAGACAGTATTCTTAGTAAAATGAGTACCACTGTGATCTGGGAATAGCATTTTGAAGTTGACTATTACAGCTGCCTTATTAAAGAAATCAGCTACTGGTTGTTTCTGGAGTACTCAGATAGCATCCTATAAGAACTGAAAAACCGGTTTTCCAATAGAAGGAAAACCGGTTTATATTTTCACTTAACAATTTCAAGGAGAATCAGTATTGAGGATTATCCTCTTAACACCTTCAGGTCAGGACCTCTTCCTTCCAGCATGTCTTTCACTCTTCTACCGATAAGCGTACTGTAGATCGGATGTGTGAGGATATAGAACTGATCTTCTTCGATTCTGTTCATGACACTCATACCGATACTGTCAATGGGCATTCCGGTTTTGATGACAAACTCAGCCCGTTTCAGACCACTGTGGTATTCAGCACTGCTGTAGTAAGGATCGCTCTTATCCATGAATCTCTCAGGACGGTGTCTTTCATGATTATGAAGATCCGTCTGAACGAAACCTGGACAAAATACCGACATTCTGATGTTTGCATTGATGGCTTGAAGATCATAGCTTGTACTTTCCGAAAGGGCAACACTTGCATGTTTTGTGGTATGGTACGCAGGCATTCCGTTGGAGGTCATAAGACCTGCTACAGAAGCCACATTTAGAATATGACATTCTGATTCCTGTTTAATCATAATGGGAATGACTCTTCTCATGGCATAAATCTGACTCATCAGATTTGCGCCGATGATCCAGTCCCAGTCCTGAAGCGGTAGCTTCCATACTGGACCTGAAATGGCAACTCCGGCATTATTCACAAGAAAGTCGATACTTCCGTAGGTATTCATGGCTTGATCCACCATCTTTTCAATTTCTGTATCTAGCGTCACATCGCAGTGCACACCAATGACATCTGCTCCTTTCTCCTTCAGATAGGAAACAGCTGCTTGAAGGTCTGTTTCATCGATATCCGCAAGAACGAGCTTCATGTCTCTGTCTGCACATTCCTTGGCAATTTCGAAACCGAATCCGTTCCCCGCACCAGTGATCAGTGCCACTTTATTTTTAAAATCTTTCATTTTCAAGTCTCCTTCCTTATCCTTAATATGAGGTAAATGCAAAGGCCTGGCTGTAGCCTTCTTTGATGGCTTCCTGAATACGTCCTGCTTTTTCCGCATCTCCGATAACTCTGACGTTGTCAAAAGCTTCCATGAATTCACTGACCAAAGCTCTTCTTGGCGTTACACCAAGAGCAAGGACGACTGTATCCGCTTCTACAAGTAAAGGTTGTGAAGTCATCTGATTCATCAGAACGATGTTTGTATCTGTAATGGACATCAGACGGTGGTTAGGCATTATGAGGGGATCATGTTTCTTGAATCTCATCATAAGATCCACAAGGATGGTTCTGTTCACACCAGGACCGATATTTTTCTGCATTTCGATCAGTACGATGGAATGCCCCTTATCTGCAAGAAGCTCAGCAGTTTCAAGACCTGTAAGACCCGAACCGATGACTGCGACTTTCCCTTTCGCTGTAACTTTGCCAGTCAGGACATCTTCTGCCTTCAAGACGTTTTTACCTTCGATTCCAGGAATTGGAGGCACAGTAGGAGACGCGCCCACAGCAACGAAGACTCCAGCAGGATTTAGTTCTTTAACCATCTCTACTGTGGCTTTCGTGTTCATCTTCACGTCTACACCGCTTTCTTCGATTTCGCGGATCAATCCGTTGTTCATAGCAAGGACCTTATCCTTGATTGGTGCTTTATCTGCAACATTCAGGGTTCCACCAAGTTTTTCTCTGTCATCAAAAAGAACGGTCTTATATCCCTTCTGGTCAAGAACCAGAGCTGCCTGCATTCCTGCAGGACCACCACCAATTACTGCAATGGTTTTACCCTCGCCATTCTTCTCCAGATCCGAGAATTCTATTTCTCTTCCAAGTGCTCCGTTCACAGTACATTTGATATGTCTTCCCTGATTGAGTTCAGCGAAGCAGTTCAGGCATCCGATGCATTTTCTGATCTGGTCGCTTTTTCCATCTTTTGTTTTATTGACCCAGTGAGGATCTGCCAGAAGTCCTCTCGCAACGCCCACAAAATCGCATACGCCAGATTCCAGAAGCTGCTCAGCTGTTTCTGGATCCTTGATGTTATTTACTGCAATAACAGGAATCTTCACATTTTTACGGATCTCCTCAGCCAGATGCTTTTTCCATCCCTGAGGATAGGAACCTGGTTCGATGATGGTTGTAGCACTTTCATAGGTACCGCTGCTGACATTAAGCGCATCGATTCCATAGCTTTCAAGGGTTCTTGCAATCTTTATGGATTCTGGAAGCTTCAGTCCGCCTTCCACAAATTCATCAGCGCTGATTCTTACTGAAACGGGGAAATCTGCTCCACACATATATTTAATCCCAGTGATGATTTCAGAGACAATGCGTAATCTGTTCTGGAAACTTCCGCCATATTTGTCAGTTCTCTTATTCGAGTATGGAGAAACAAACTGATTAAGAAGATATCCATGCGCTACATGAAGCTCCACACCATCAGCACCTGCAGTCTTTGAAATAACAGCGCCCTTGATGAATTTCTTGACCAGTCCTTCGCATTCTTCAGTGGTCAGTGCTCTTGGCATTTCCTGAGTCACCTGACACATGATGGCTGAAGGAGCAACAATCTGCTTTCCTCCGATGAGACTGCTTTTTGTCTCACGACCAGGGTGATGAAGCTGAATGAATACTTTTGTACCATATTTCTGAATGGTCTCGATCATTCTTTCCAGATGAGGTATATGGCGACCTTCTGTTACAGAAAGCTGATTTGGTGTACCGACACCATATTCATCATCAATTCTTGCAATCTCTGTGATGATGAGGCCGACACCACCCTTGGCTCTTTCTTCATAGTATCTTGTGATTACGTCATTGGCTTCTCCCATGGAGCCTGCGAGATTGACCCCCATAGCGGTCATGACAACGCGGTTTTTGAGGTTGACCGTTCCGATCTTTCCTCTTTCAAATAACTTTTCGTACTTCATGATTTCTCTCCTTTTAATATGATTGATTGTGTCTTCTGGCATTTTGAACAAATTTCCGGGGAATCAGTTGAAAAGATTTTTCAACGAAATAGCGAGATAAATACCGGAGTATTATGTTCAGATAGGCTAAATATTGATGCCTAAACGTTTACCTGGCAATTATTATATAGTCTGTTATAATAGTAACAAAGTGTATTCGAAGCTGATAGGTGAGAAGTGCATGAATATACTGCTGCTATTTGTGCGGATTGCACAATGCAGAACAGAAGTGATAGATGGGGGGAGAAAAATGAGGTTCAGCAATATTCTAGCTTTACTAAAGAATGAATATGGTTTGGAGATTATAGAATCAGGTATCGCTATGGATGAGGATATTTGTGAGATCAGACTCTTTGAAGAAGGCAGAGGAGAAAACAAGGGGTGCCTCTATATTGGAACTACGGATGAGAGTCCAGCATGGATGAGGGAATACAAAAGTGAGCTGTTTTCTGTAATCATAGGGATCAAGGACAGGAAAGATAAAGGAGGAAATCCGGATTTTTTATCAGGTGAGGCATTTAGAGATAGAGATGTTATCAGTTATGCGCTCATCAGAGAAGACCAGGTCTTAAGGCTGGTTCAGTCACTGAACAGGATTCTTCACAAAGAACTCCAGACAAGTAATGAAGCAGCAGAGCTTATGGCGCTCACAATGAGAGGCGCAGACCTGAAAACAATTGTTGGAACATCAGCGAAAAAGCTTAATAATCCGATTATCATCATCGATGCCGGATTCAAGATCCTTGAGGTTTCTTCGCTATTCAGCATAGATGATCCGATCTGGATGAAAAATATCGAGCGTGGATACTGTTCCTATGAATTCATTAAAGAAGTGCACAGGCTTGAGAAAATAGAGTCCTTTCCAGATAACGCTGATGTATTTGAGGTCATCTGCAAGTTCTCTCAGTATCGAAAGCTATGCAGTAAAATCTTCTGGAAAGAGCAGCTGGTGGGGTATGTGATCATGCTTGAGAAAAATGAAGAGGCAGGAAACTTGTTTGAGGAGTTTCTGCCTTTTGTAGGGAGCTCTGTCTGCGAAGTTCTTCTGCACACCGAAGAATATAAAGGGCTGTTCGGCTCACAGAAGGAGAATCTGTTGTATGAACTGATTCATGGAGCGGAGGAAGAACTGATTCATATACGAGTGAAAATGAATCATCTGGAGTTTCCAGATCGAATGGGGTGTCTGGTTGTCAGACCAAATGAATATTTAAACAACATGCAGGCAACAGCTTTTTTAAAAGAACAGATTGAATATATCCTTCCAGGTGCCTTTTATATCAAGGAGAAAGAAAACCTTGTTTTCATCTGTAAATTGCAGCAGGATGGGCAACTGAAATCAGAGGAAGAGAAAAGACTTCTCCTGCTCTTTCAGCAAGGTGTGGTACACATTGGGGTCAGCAGTCCCTGCACAGATATCATGGAGCTTAAAGATGCATACGAGCAAAGTTGTCAGCTTTATAAGATTTCTACAAGACTTCGTATTGAGAAAGAGATCATGTATTTTTCAACGTATAATTTTTATGTTATGTTAAGCAATATGAGCGAGAAAGATCTCATGCAGTATTCGCATCCAGCCCTTAAGACGCTAAGAATGCACGATCAGACTCATAATGGGGAGCTGTATAAAACGCTGCAGGCTTTTATTGAGTGTCAGTCTCACATGGTGAAGACAGCTCTAGCACTTAATATTCATCGAAATAGTTTGTCATACAGAATGAGTAAGATTTTAGACCTGACTGGTATAGATCTGACAGATTGCGAAGAGATTTTCAGAATCAGCTATGGATTCAAAGTGGAACATTACTGCAGAATCGCAGTATAAAATGAGATGGAATGGAGTGAGAAAATGAATAACATCAGAATAGCACTAGAAAAACACAGTCGTATCGCAAAATATATTGTTCTGGGATACATCGTCTTTGCAGGATGCTTTGTATTTCCTTTCGGAAACGAGATGTTTCCGCTGGACTTCAGCAAAGCCTATCTCATCGTCGCATCCTATGGAATCATCGCTCTTGGATACGCAGGAGTTTTTGGGGAACATAAAGTGAAATTTGTTTATGTTTCAACTCTCATCCTGACTATAGTGGGAATGTTTCTGAGATTTCTCCTGGAATATGGCGAAGTGTCGAATACCATGAATTTCACACAGCTTAATGTAGTTTTTTATCTTGTGATCGTCCCTCTATTTGTAACGGGAGCATATTATGTTTTAATCCAGTATCTGACCAGTCAATCTGAAAAGTAAATCGGAGGTAATGAAATGAGAATTTGTCCCCAGTGTAGAAAAGAGATGGTGGAAGGATTTGATATGAAAGTTGAAGGTGGCGCTTACGGTATCAAGATCACAAATGGAACAGGTGTATTTGCTGCCAGAATAGAGAAACCCAAGGTAGCCATCTGTCCTGAGTGCGGAGAAGTGTCCATGTACATTGAAAATCTGGAAGCGGTATCAGGAAAAAGATGATGGTAGATGAAAGAATTTAAAGTGCATAAAGTGAAATAGAAAAGAATCAGAGCATAGTAAAGCCCACTCGTGAGAGTGGGCTTTTATTATAATGAGCTAAGCTATAGGAGCCAAGCGCTCATGGGGGAGCAGTTTTTCTTTCATCCGGTCTTTAAAGAGCAGATAGAACAGGATGGTTCCGATGAGATAAAAGAGGATGGTCAATGCATAAGGCGCATTGTAGCTGATGCTTTCCATAAGACTTCCACCAATATAGATTCCAAGTGCTCTTGCTATGTTGTTTACCATGACACGCATCGCGCTCATGAAAGGGCGCTGCTGCTCTTCCACTATATCCATGGCAATATTTCTAATAAGAGGCTGTCCCATGTTCATGAGAGAACTCCTTAGAAAGAATGCGATGGCTACGATGACGATTCCCTGGGGGAATCCGATGGCAATCAGTAGCGGGATGCTTAGGATCTGCGTAAGTACAATAGTTTTATAATTGCCTATTTTCTTGCTGAGATAGGGTACGCTGAGGCCTCCGAATACAGTACCAAGCTGGGCAAAGCTGAGAATCAGTCCTACAAGGCTATCTGAGGTTTCAAGCACATACTTCAGATAAACGCCGAAGAAGGGGACCACAAGTCCTGCACCAAGTCCGATAAATCCTGTGTAAAGCAGAAAAATGATATTCTGCTTTGTGAAAAAGGAATGGATTTCTCTAAGGTTAAGCTGTCTATCCTTCTTTGTAGGCTTCGGTTTTAAAAGACTAAGCGGAATGATGGCAATAAGACTCAAGACACTTACTGCAATCAGTGCGTAACGGATCGCTACGGCATCCGTCGCCACTCTGGTGGCGAAGATATCTGCCAGAAATCCCGTAAGAAGGGAACCGGACATAAATGCCGCGTTTCTTGTGGCGAAGGTGAGGCTGAAGGCATGGACCCTTTCTTCTCCATCGGTCTGATTAAAGATGAAAGGAGATTCTACCGTCAGCATGGCTGCCTGCCCGAATCCGAAAAACACCGAGATGATCTCCATGGCACGGATATTTTCCACCATGACGATGAGAATACTCGTTAGACCTACGGTGAAGAGCCCTAGAATCAGGGTTCTTTTGTGTCCGAGCTTACCAGCGATAAAAGCGATGAGGAATGTAAATATTCCAACGGATAGTCTTCTCAAAGAGAGAATTCCACCGACGACACTTTCAGCGTAGCCTAATTCTTTGATGTAGATTCCAAAGAATCCGTTAAAGGATGCAGAGGTCAGTCCATAAAGAAAGACGATTAAGATAAATTTTTTGATGACTGGATTCAATTTACTGTAACTCATACTCTAATAGTAAAGGTTAAAATGGTTGAATTCAATTTTATACAATACACGAATTTTGATAATCAATACAAAACTTACCTAATGGAACATACAATAAGTGATAACTGACTTTCTGAAGTGAATGAATGTACTGTGAAGAAAGGTTGAACCAGTTAATAGATTGTATGAAGTATGTTCTCTTTGTGTCCGTGCATCAGATGTTAAAATAGTACTATAGTATTGGATTCTGCTGAAAAAGGAGAAATTATGAAGAAACTTGAAAACAAAGTCGCATTGATAACTGGAGCGGGCTCAGGAATGGGCAGAATGCAGGCGATCCTCTTTGCCAAAGAAGGCGCTCAGATCATCGCAGCGGATATTAATCTGGAGGGGATAGAAAAAACAGTTGAAGAAATCAGATCCAATGGTGGAGATGCTCTAGCAGTTGAAATTGATGTTTCTAAGAAGGATAGTGTAGAAGAAGGAGTAAAGCGTGGACTTGAGAAATTCGGAAAAATTGATATATTAAGTAATACGGCTGGGATTCTGGATGATTATAAACCTACCCTGGATACATCGGAAGAACTATGGGATAAGATCATGAACGTGAATCTCAAGGGTGTGTATTATATGACCAATGCGGTGCTTCCTCAGATGCTCGAACGAAAGGAAGGAACCATCGTAAACATCGCTTCCATTGCAGCCTTCGTGGCAGGTGGAGGCGGAGCAGCATATACCTCAGCAAAGCATGCCATTGCAGGATACACGAAGCAGCTTTCCTTTGACTATGGTCAAAAAGGAATAAGAGTTAACGCCATTGCACCTGGAGCCATTGAAACAGGCATGACAAAAGAGATCTTTGAAGAAGGATCTGCGGATGTCATGGAGGCAGTGAAGTCTGTACCCGCTGGTAGATATGGACAACCAGAAGAGATTGCCAGTGTCGCCTTGTTCCTTGTGAGCGATGATGCATCCTTCATGCATGGCGCCATTGTCCCAGTAGACGGTGGTTGGATCGTTAAGTAGAAGAATACCGGCTAAGATGAAGTCTATTATAGAAGAATATCAAGAAGAGGAAGAATTGCTTAGGCGGTTCTTCTTTTTGGTGTTTATTTGATAGAATAGAGGTGTAACAAATAGAGAGTGGAGTGAAGAAAGAGATGGCGTTTAAAGAAGTTGAAAATTATTTTGAGAACCTTGGGATGAAAGACAAGGTCCTGGAGTTTTCGGTCTCCAGTGCCACTGTAGAGCTTGCAGCGGAGGCAGTTGGAGTTATTCCAGGTAGGATTGCAAAAACACTGTCCTTTTATGGTGAAAAAGGTGCAATTCTTATTGTGACAGCTGGAGATGCAAAAATTGACAGCAGGAAATTCAGATCTGTTTTTCATAAAAAATCTAAAATGATCAGATCTGAAGATGTAGAAGCGCTTACAGGTCATCCCATAGGCGGAGTCTGTCCCTTCTTGCTGCCCGATGAGGCAAGGGTTTATCTGGATATATCCCTCAAAAGATTTGAGAGCGTATTTCCTGCCTGTGGAAGTGACAACAGCGCCATAGAGCTGACTCCAGCAGAACTTTTTCAGTATGCCAAGGCTGAAGAATGGATTGACGCATGCAAGCAGTGGAATGAGAAATAGAAATGTCTTCTGATTTTTCATTGGATTATTCATGTTATTTCAGAAAACTCTGTGGGGTATACTGAGAATCTACTGTATAATTAATTAGGAAAGAATGATAATCGTGGGCAAAACAACAGCCATCCTG
>CAZXUT010000085.1:0-10976 GCA_964643785.1 uncultured Proteiniclasticum sp. | reverse complement strand
TTTGTCTGCAAGGTTTTTCAGTGATAATAAGTTGATTGAACTGTCAAAGTCGGGAAAAACTGCGGATTCACATTATTGATTTCGTTTTTTTCTCTGCATGCTATAATAGAAGCAAGAAAGAAAAAATACTTATTGATCTGGGAGGATATTATGAGAGTTGGAATTGGATATGATGTACATAAATTAGTGGAAGGAAGAGATCTCATCATTGGAGGTGTCCATATCCCTCATGAAAAAGGACTACTAGGACACTCTGATGCGGATGTCCTGACACATGCAGTTATGGATGCGCTTTTAGGCGCTGCTGCTCTTGGGGATATAGGAACGCACTTCCCTGACACAGCGGAGGAGTATAAAGACTCAGACAGCATGGACCTATTAAAGGAAGTTAAATCCATGCTGAAGGAAAGGAACTTCAAGATCATCAACATTGATGGTGTCATCATTGCGCAGGAACCGAAAATGAAACCATATATACCAGAAATGAAGAAGAGGCTCTGTGAAGTGCTTGGCCTTGATATGGATCATCTCAACATCAAAGCGACTACAGAAGAAGGACTTGGCTTCACTGGAACAAAAGAAGGTATTTCTTCTCAGGTGGTTGTTCTGATCGACAGACGGTATTAATCGCGAGATTTCTTAGGAGGAGAGCAGCAAATGGAAGCATTATATGACAACATCTTCAGGAGGAAATCCACAAGAAACTTTAATATGGATATATTAGATGAAGCTTCTCTTCTTAGGGTTTCAGATATTTTAGATCATTCACCGAATCTTTTTGAAGGTTTGAATGTAAAGTATCACATCATAAAAGACGGGGATGGATTTTCTGAAAAAGCCACTGGAATCCTTGGTGCATACACCAAGGTCAAAGCTCCTCACTACATCGTGGTCAGTTCAACGACCCAGTCCGGTTTCAGGCAGGCAGTGGGTTACTCTATTGCACATGTGATTTTGTACATGAACGATCTGGGTATTGCGACCTGCATCACCTACCCTGGAGTAGATAAGGCGATCATCGAAAACTATGTGGAACTGGAAGACGAACATGAGCCTGTACTTTTCATCGCTTTTGGAAATCCAGAGAATCCACTTGAACTTTACCCGAAACCAGACTACTACAAAAGACGCAGTCTCAAAGACATCATCGTACAGGGACCTGTAAAGAGAAAGTATAAATTCATCCTGGAAGCCGCAAGACTTGCTCCATCATCATTTAATACACAGCCTTGGCGCTTCAGTGTGGACGGCAATAAAATCCACCTGATGAGAGTGAAGCTCGGATTCATCAAAAGCAAGTTTTTCTCTTCCCTGAATAAAATCGATATGGGTATTGCTCTTGCTTATGTGATCATCGCCATCAAGGCAAAAGGAATGAAATTCAAACTGGTGAAAGAATCCATACCCTATAAGGATATGGAGTATATGATTACCATCGAAATCAAAGAATAATAAACGAATAATGGAGGTTTCCAATGAAGCTGAACAGGAAAAAATTATTTTTCGCGCTGCTATTCGGTCTGACTTTTCTGGCCATCAAAGCCAGTACAGTCAAGAAGCCTGTCATATCAGAAGAACTATAGTATTTGTAAAATCATCCTATCCATGTAACGCAAAAAGCACGCAAATTAAATTGCGTGCTTTTTGCGTTACATGATAGGTTTTCATATTCGCATTCCTTATTTAGCAGCCCATAAAATCTTTCATCCACTCTCACTCACCCGTATGCATTTACCTGCTCCGATGATAAGATGATATTATATATCAGACCGTGAAAATATGTTGTTTAGGAGAGATCTGAAATGAATGATAAAGCTTATATCAGTCCACCAGAAAGGATTCCATTCTACATAAAACTTGGTCTTATGGTGTCGAAACGGGTAACAAAGAAGGACCTTCTGGTTCCTAAGCTTCTAGCCTGGTATCCGAAGGTTGCCATCAGTTCAGGCGTACTTGAATCTCTGGTCGCTCATGGAAAGAAGGAGCTTACGCCCCGTATTCTTCAGCTTGTCAGGATGCAAGTATCCATTCTTGTCGCCTGCCCTTTTTGTATCGACATGAATTCTTTCGAGTATGAAAAGTGTGGTATCTCAGATGAGGAGATCCAGGTGCTGACAGGACGGATTCCCATGAAAGATGTTTTGACTTTCTCTTTGAAAGAAAGCCTTGCAATAGAATACACTAGACTTATCTCAGAGACTCCAGTCATGGTTCCAGCCGCACTCATGGAGCGAATAAAGGCAGAATTCACTGAACGGGAGATTGTCATTCTGGCCACTACAGCTGCACAGGTGAATTACTGGGCAAGGATGATCAGTGCCCTTGGTGTTCCACCAGCGGGTTTTACTGACCGATGTGATTTCTAGGATACTGCTATTGTCATGGCAGGCAGAAATGTCAGTGCCCCTTCTACATTGAGTTAAGATAATCCAGATTCCCGACTATACAGCGGCATCCTCTTTCATCGTGATGACAAGTTTACTGTTCACCTCATCAATGGTGTATTCAATGAAATGATTTCTCGCATCCAGTTCTATGAAAGCCATGGAGGAAAGAAGGTCCCTGTCCATGAGAAAATGAATGGAAAAAATGTCTCCTTGTCCGATACGAATCAGGATAGTGGAAACCTTGAAAAATTCCATCTCCACCTTATATCTGAGAATCAACGGTTTGCCGTAATTATCAATGAAGTAGTCCTTGTCTCCCTCACGATCCTTTATTGAGCGCAGTTCATATTTCCCTTTAAAGATATCCTCAAGCTTTAGCATTTCATTCTCCCCTTTCATCTATCACAAAGCAATATACTATGATTACTATTCTTGCTTATATTATACGTCATGTTGATTAAAAAAGAGTCTCCACTTTATGAATTCATAAAAAAGATGCAGAGGTTAATCATCTTCTGATTCACCTCTGCATCTTTGTCTGTCAGTTATTTTTAATATGCTTTTCCCCAGTACACTAGTTTCTCTGCTTCTTTACCACAGCAGATACATTCGTCACTTACCTTTTCCTGTTCAAAAGGCATACATCTTGAGGATAGTCCGTATTCTTCCTTGATCTTCTCTTCACATGAAAGTTCTCCACACCACATGGCTTTGATGAATCCTGGTTTGTTATCTGCAGCATCTCTCATTTCCTCTGGTGTAGTAACTGTAGTTGTCATGGTCTGCATACGATCCAGTGCTTTCTCATAAAGTGCATCATGGATTTCGTCAAGAAGTGCTGGAAGCTTCTCTTCCAGTTCATCCATGGAGACGAAAATCTTTTCTCTTGTATCTCTTCTCACAAGAACCACCTGATTGTTTTCAATATCTTTAGGGCCAACTTCCAGTCTCACTGGAACACCCTTCATTTCATATTCGCTGAACTTCCAGCCTGGCTTCTTGTCGGAGGAATCCACTTTCACACGAACGACCTTGGACAGTCTTTCTCTCAGCTCTTCCGCCTTTTCAAGAACACCCTCTTTATGCTGGGCAACCGGTATGATCACCAGCTGTGTTGGTGCAACTCTTGGAGGAAGCACGAGGCCTGAGTCATCTCCATGGACCATGATGATGGCACCGATGACTCTTGTTGAAAGACCCCAGCTGGTCTGATGAACATGGGCAAGCTTTCCATCTTTTCCTGTGAAGGTGATGTCGAAAGCTTTGGCGAATCCCTGTCCGAAATTATGAGTGGTTCCTGACTGAAGTGCCTTACCATCATGCATCAAAGCCTCGATGGTATAAGTGGACTCTGCTCCAGCAAACTTCTCCTTATCTGTTTTTCTTCCCTTGATCACTGGAATCGCCAGGTAATTTTTCAACATATCAGCATATACATTCAGCATTCTGATGGTTTCTTCCTGTGCTTCTTCCGCTGTTTCATGGATGGTATGTCCTTCCTGCCATAAGAACTCGGAAGTTCTTAAGAAAGGTCTTGTGGTCTTTTCCCATCTGATGACGCTGCACCATTGATTATAAAGCTTTGGCAGATCATTATAGGACTGCACGATATTGGAAAAATGCTCGCAGAAAAGAGTTTCGGATGTAGGTCTTATACAGAGCCTTTCCGTTAATTCTTCGGTTCCTCCATGAGTGACCCAGGCCACTTCTGGTGCAAAACCTGCCACATGGTCCTTTTCCTTCTGTAATAGACTTTCAGGAATCAGCATAGGCATATAGACATTCTCATGCCCCGTTTCCTTGAATTTCTTATCCAGATATCCCTGTATATTTTCCCATAAAGCATATCCGTAAGGTCTTAGAATCACGGCTCCCTTTACTGTGGAATATTCGATCATTTCGGCTTTCTTTACAATGTCTGTGTACCACTGTGCGAAGTCCACATCCATTGATGTGATGGATTCAACCAGTTTTTTGTTGTTCTTGCTCATTTGTTAACCTCCCATAAAATAAAAAAAAGCATCAATCAAAGGGGCCGAATTTTCTTCGGCGGTACCACCCTAATTGATACTTATGCATCCACTCTAAAGTATAACGGCTTTCCCCGCTCATTCATCTGAGAACTCCAAGACAGGTTCCGAAAACTTTCCCTGAGGGCTTTCACCATTTCCCTCTCTCTGTAAAGGCAGGACTTCCGTACTGATTCTTATCATCGTTTATATCATTTAAATTCTATAGGAAAAGAACACTTTGGTCAACAGATTTTTTTCATGAATCTCTCTTCAGATACTGAGAACTTAAGCCTACTAGTGTAATCAGCTCACACATCCTCGGAGAAAGTCTGGTAACAGAAGCTTTTATAGCACCCACCAGGTTTTATATCTTGGATCCAGATAGAGCGTATATTTTTCTTTCAGTCGGCTTCGTCTTCCATCAAGATGATAGGTCACTTCTTTTAGACCGTTCCTTTTTGAAGTGGTGATGTAGTGAATCTTTTCCACATCCACCGTAAGATATCTCGCTTTGTCCACAGCATAGTAGCGAAACTTCAGTGGATAAATCTGACCATCTTTGGAGTAGGCTATGACTTCACAGGGGTACTTTTTGAATCTCATCATAGAATCACCTTCTACCTTAATAATAGAACATACATTCTTTTCTGTCAATAGAATCTGTACTTATGCAAATTATTCCTATATCTTGGTGCTCCGAGAAACTTACCCACAACATATTGTGGATACTGTGCATAACATTTGTATTATTTATGAACTCTATTACCTGTATTTTACTTGGACGAAAAAAGAGAGCCTTTTGGCTCTCTCCTTAAGTCGTTTACTGCATATATTGGGATGGATTGACTGCACTTCCACCAATTCTGATTTCGAAGTGAAGATGGTTCCCTGTTGATCTTCCTGTAGTTCCCATCTTACCGATCACATCTCCCTGCGTTACACTCTGTCCAACTCTGACATTAATTGAACTAAGATGTGCGTAAGCAGTTTCAATGCCATTACCATGATTTACTATAATGAGGTTACCATAAGTTCCCTTAGTTCCTGTAAATGTCACTTGTCCATTTCTGGATGCCAGAATGCTGGTTCCTCTTGAATTGGCAATATCAATTCCTGAATGGAAGGATTTTCTTCTTGTCACTGGATGAATTCTATTACCGAATCCACTTGTGACTCTTCCACTGGTAGGTCTGATAAATGTTGTTGCCTTCTTTCTCTCTATTTCAATCTGTCGTAGTCTTTCTTCTTCAACGACGATTTCCTGTTCCACTTGGCTTTTCTGAGCACTTAACACTTCTGCCTGTGTTGCCACTTCAGTGATCTTTATACTCAATTCATCATTCACTGTTACAAGTTCAGCCGTTCTTGACTCTCCATTACCAAGGAGACTTTGCACAAAAAGTAAGTCTTCATTAAGTCTCTCCAGCTTTACTAGCAGTCCTTCTCTGATGGCTTCTTTGTCTTCAGGTTTCAGCTCTTTCTCTTGCTGCAGTTCAAATTCACTCATGGAAGAATGTACTGCGCTAAGAATATCTGCCAGCTCCATCTGAAGGTATCCATTGGTTAAAGTTAACAAGGCTGCCTGAATCATATTCGGGTTTTTCTTGTCAAGCATTTCAAGTTTACTGTTTGACTCTTCTATATTATTTCTTAAGTACTCTGCTCTTATGCGATAAATTTCTCTATCTCGATTTAATTTCTCGATTTCATTAAGATTGGCTTCCAGCTGCGTTGATGACTCATCCTTTATAACACTCACAGTTTCCAGTTCACTCGTAAGATTTCCAAGCAATGCTCTTTTATCTTCAAGTGCATATACAGTCTGAGCTGAAAATCCTGTGATAGTCCCCATCACAATTAGTCCAGCAATAATTTTCTTTAAATACTTCATTTACTTCTACTTCCTCCATTGTCACTTTTTACGACTTCCTTATACTAAAGTCTTTTTATGAAGAAAATATGAAGATTTATGAATATATTTTACTATTAATTAAAGATGCTCTTCACAACTCTCTGGCATGGTCTGTATACAAGCCTTTGCTCCATTCATCTTACATCCATTTTTTTTAAGATCGTCAGCTAAGTGAAAAGAATGTGAAGAGATAATGCATTAAACTGCCTCCAAGAATGAACAAATGGAAGAGTTCATGAAATCCGAAGGACTCTGAAATATTCGGCTTTTTCACCATATAGATGAACCCACCAATACTATAGAGCAGCCCCCCTATAAGAAGCAGTAAAAATCCTGTGAAGTCCACACTTCTGTAGATGTCTCCTATGAAGAACATGACCATCCATCCCATGAAGAGATAGAAAAATGTATACAGAACTCTTGGCATATTATTGATAAACACCTTTGAAAGAATACCAAATAATGCAATGGACCAGATCACGAGCAAGACAACATTTCTCTGAGTTCCTTCAAGCACACTAAGGCACATAGGTGTATAGCTTCCTGCAATAAGGACATAAATCATGCTATGATCGAGCTTCTTCAGCCTCCTTATCCCCTTCTCGCTTCCGTTATAACCATGGTAGATTCCACTGGCAAGGTAGAGAAGAATAAGGCTTACTCCAAAGATCAGAACCCCTATGATGCTTTTTAATGAAGCCTCCGAGAGTATTCTCTGTGCGAGAATCGCGATGGTTCCAATAAAAAAGACAACAGCGCCAAGCAGATGGGTGATTGAATTTACAGGTTCTCTTAATTTTATTTGTTTCATATGAAATCTCCTTCATGTAGTTATGATAACTATGTCTTGTACTGTTCATATTATACCTCATTTACGAATAAAATCAACATTGAAATCACTGAAATTTTGTATTAATATGATTATATCTAGTTTTTATAACTACATGTTGAAATAATGCTATTCAAAACCCTATTTTAAATATAAAGGAGAGAAAAATGGAATCAGAAGAAATGCTGAAATTACCCGAAATATCAGAGCTTCCGGACTTCGGACTCTACATGGATCAGGTTATCATCTATATGGAGAGGTCTTATCCTAAAAAACCACTTACAAAAACCATGATCAATAACTACTCTAAAGATAAAATCCTTTTCCCATCCTTTAAGAAAAAATATTCCAGAGAACATCTGATGCTGCTTTCTCTGATCCAGATCTTAAAAAGAACAGTGACACTTCCTGAAATCAAAATCATTCTAGGTCCGATCTCAAAAGAATGTGCCAGGGGTGAAACGGAAAGCCTCTACAGTCTATATGAAGATTTTTATGCTCTTTTCAAGAGGACTATTTTACTTTCAGAAGAACTGAAACAAAAAGCTTCAGAAGGTATTGTTGAAAAACGGGTTAAAATCCTTGTGTATTCATTGATCTCCGCTTTTTTTGGCAATCTTTCTGAAGAACTGCTTGCAGAAGATGAATAGGAATAATTGATACACTCATATTGCATTTTTATTGCATTTTTATTACATTGTTAACAATTCGTTATTAAGGTTTTCATACCTCATTTTTAGTGGAACGTTATCATAGTGTTATGCAGATAAAACAAAGAATCGAATTTTTGATAATTTATGCAAAATATATAACAGAAACGAAGGCGATAATATGAAAACAATTGAATTAGGCGCGGTGCATATCAATGTAACTGATGTTGAACAATTAAAAAATTACTACCAAAACCTTGGATTCGAGTCAAGGAGTACAGAGGAAGGGGTAGAACTCCTTGCAGGGAATAAGCCCCTCATCGTTTTACATCCGACTAAACGCACGAGAAGACATGAAGTAGGCCTATACCATTTTGCCATAAGGGTTCCCGAACGAAAGGACCTGGGTAATTTTCTTTACCATCTGGCTGTAAATAAGATTCCTGTAACTGGGTTCTCCGACCATCATGTTTCAGAAGCCATTTATCTCACTGATCCTGAAGGAAATGGAATAGAGATCTATCGGGATAAGCCGGATGATGTCTGGAAAAATGATGGCCCAATTCATATGAGTACAGACCCCATGGATGTGGATGGAGTTTTAGAATCAAGAACAACTGACTCCTTTTCACAGTTTCCTGAAGGAACGGACATGGGCCATATTCATCTGCACGTGCGGGATCTGGAAAAATCAGATCAGCACTACAATGAAACGCTGGGACTTGAAAAAGTTCTGGATTATCCCAATGCTGGTTTCTTTTCAAGAGATGGTTATCACCACCAAATAGGAATGAATATGTGGCTTCAGGGAAATCCAGGTATTAAAGAAGATGGCTACCCAGGGATTCATCACTTCAACGTTCACCTTGAACCTACTGTATTTGATCAGCTCTATAAAGGAAAGCAAGGCATGGTGGAGAAACGAGATCCCAACAACATACTTTATAAGGTTTATCGAGGCTTCTTATAAGGCTCTATAAATAAATCCCCGCTTCCTCCTACTTGAAATATACTTTTCTCTTTTTTGTATATTTCAACAAAGATGAACCCCGAAGATTAAATTCTTCGGGGTTTTTTTATCTATCTGTTTTCGTAGGCGGTCTTAATGATCTCTTTGATGTACCCTTTCCTGTAGGCATTCACCAGTTGAAGAAGATCCTCAACCTGAGATTTCAGCTCTCTTCCCGTATCTGTATCTGCTACTCTTCGTCGGCTTCTGACACTTTCCAGAACCATCACTGTGGACACGATGTCTTTTTCTTCCATAATGGCTTTCTGTGTGGATTCGAAGGGTTCATGGCTGACAAGATTCAGCCCATGAGAATTATAAATCAGTGTATAACCTGCAATGCCTGTTTCTTTCTGATAGGCTTTTGCAAATCCGCCATCGATAACCAGGAGTTTACCTCCTGCCTTGATTGGACTTTCACCTTTGGTCACCTTTACAGGAACATGACCGTTGACTAGGTGCGAATGGTCTTTATCAAGCCCGAACTCTTCCAGAATCATTTCAATGCGGTCTGGTCTTTCTCTATCACGGTAATAAGGATTCTTTTCCTCTTCATGAATCGTCCTGTCATCAATATAGTACCGCTCGAACGTGGCCATTTTTCTCTTTCCGAAAAGAGGAGATACCGGTCCGCACCAGAGGTACCACATGGCATCCAGCCCCTGTTCCTTGAGAATCGGATCGTTGTTGAAAAAACCTTGTCTGGCAAGTCTGTCAAGCTCATCTAGTGCTGCTTTGCCCTTATATTTCACTCCATCGATAAGAATATACATAAACACGCCTTCTTCATTCATTGGCATACATCCATGAAGAAGCAGATTTCCGTTGAAGACTTTATACATGCTTCCTTTTGAATAGAGAATCTTCACATGATCATTTAGTCTCATGGAATTCATAAAGGAACGTTTCAGCCTTGCCATGATATCCTTCTCCTGCTCTGTCAGTATAAAAGGATTTTTCGGATCAATGGTGGGGAATTCTGTGGAATTCAGTTCATACTCCACTTCATCAATTACGATGGTTCCTTTTTCATAATCTATCATATCAAGCAGCATCCGGTCATTCATTTTATATTCAGGATGTCTGTAGATGATTTCCGCTTCCACTTTCATCTGAATCAGAAAAATCGCCTTATGGATTTTTGCGATGAGTTCCAGCTCCTTAGAATTCTTCTCTGTGACTTCCACACCTTTTGGCATGAATTTACTGAGTTCATCGCTGCCATAGGTTTCCATGGCAAAGGTCGCCAAAGGCAGAAGATTGATTCCATAGCGGTCTTCCAGAAGTTCCAGATGGTTGTATCTGGCGGTAATTCTCACCACATTCGCTATAAGCGCTTCACTCCCTGCACAAGCCCCCATCCAGATCATATCGTGGTTGCCCCACTGTATATCCAGTGAGTGATATTCCTTCAGCATATCCATGATGATGTCTGCTCCAGGTCCTCTATCGTAAATATCCCCGATGATATGGAGGCGATCTACTGCAAAGCGCTGGATCAGATTGGAAATGGCGATGATGAACGATCTTGCACGATCCAGTTCGATGATGGTTTCAATGATTTTGTTATAGTAATCATACTTATTGATACGATCTTCATTCTCATTAAGAAGTTCATCCAGTATATAGGCAAATTCCTTCGGAAAAGCTTTTCTCACTTTGGATCTGGTATATTTCGATGACACTCTTTTACAGACTTCTATGAGCCTGAAAAGATGGATCCTGTACCAGTCAGCAATTTCCCTCTCATTAATATCCAGCATGTCCAGTTTTTGAGCCGGATAATAAATCAGTGTGGCCAGTGCTTTCTTCTCAGATTCTCTCAGTGTATTTCCGTATAGATCGTTGATCTTATTTCGGATGACCCCCGACGCATTCTTCAGCACATGTCTGAATGATTCAAATTCCCCATGGATATCTGAGATAAAATGCTCTGTCCCCTTAGGCAGATCAAGAATCGCCTGAAGATTGATGATTTCCGTTGTTGCATCACTTATCGTCGGATACTGCTTCGCAAGCAGTTTTAAGTAGTCTATATCTCGAACTGTCTCAACTTCCTTTCCAGTCAATTCATTCGTCATTTTAACGCCCCCAATAATAAACATACAAATCTATTTCTATATTACATTGAACAAAATCGCTTCGCGATAGTTCTTTGACTTAATCTTATACTAACG
>CAZXUT010000084.1:0-11269 GCA_964643785.1 uncultured Proteiniclasticum sp. | reverse complement strand
CGTTGACTTCTACATATTCCATAATCAGATTAGCGATGATGTTGAGCATTGGTTGGCAGCGAAGTCATGATCATGGCCGAAGCCTATCTTGATCAGGAATTTCTTGTTCAGCATGGAGTGGAAAATGCCAAAGAAATTTTAAAAGACGATATTTCCAAACTCAATAAAAGATTATCCAGCTACAAGAGAATCAACGATGTCTGTCTACGTGAAATAGAATTCGAGAAAACATCCACTAGAAAAATCAAGAGATACTGTATTGAAAAGGAGGTAACAACAGATGCAAGAGGGGCAAAGACCACCACTTCTTTGACATAAGCCAGATTCTCCAGGATATATTCTTCCAGTTCCTCTGGATGGACATTTTTTCCGTTGGCAAGAATAATCAGATTCTTCTCGCGTCCAGTGATGTATAGTGCGCCTTTACGGTCCATATATCCTAAATCTCCGGTTTTAAACCATCCGTCCTGAGTAAAGGTCTTTCGTGTTGCCACAGGATCCTTGTAATAACCCAGCATGACGTTATCACCCTGAACCTGGATCTCACCGATGCCATCCGCATCTGTATCTGCAATACGAACCTTGTTATCTGGAATGACAAATCCCACAGAACCAGGAATGCTCTTCAATGTACAATTAGAGGATATCAGAGGAGCACATTCAGTGATTCCGTAACCATTGAAGACAGATATGCCTAAATTATCGAACCCCTTCACAATATCAGGTCTTAGAGGAGCCCCTCCACAGACAATGATCTTCAGGTTTCCACCCAGACTCTGATGTACGGGTTTGAAAAACAGGTCTCTACGATCAATACCGATTTTCCTGATGATATTACTGAACCAGATACCATATTGAAGATGTTTTTTCAGATTAGTCTTCTCAGCTTCTTTCCAGATGTTCTTATACAGAGATTCCACAATCATCGGCACCATGAGACTCATTCCGGGCTGAAATGTCAACAGATTCTCCTTCACATGTTTGATGCTGTCGTTGAAACAGATCGTGATTCCATCATAGATTGAACCCAGTATATGAAGGTTGAACTCATAGGTATGATTGATCGGAAGCACCGAGAAAGATACATCGGCGAAATTAAACATGGAGAAGGCAGAGTGGATAACTGTCAGAATGTTTTTGTGACTGAGCATGACGCCTTTATTGACGCCTGTGGTTCCTGATGTGAAAAGGATACTGGACAGAACTTCAGGATCAATGGTCATCTTCTTGAATTCATTATTTCCTAAGTTGATTTCCTGTTTCCCTTCTTCAATGAGATCTATAATTGATAGGTCATTTTCCGATTTCTCATACATACTGATATTGATGAAGGTCTTCACTTCCGGACAGGAACCTTTCATCTCCAGTACGTCCTTCTCCAAGGAATGAGAATAAAAAAGAACTTCGGCATCACTTTTACAGATGAGCTTATGAAGGTCATCGACACTCAGGTCCTTGTCCAATGGAACAATGACACCTATGCCACAGGAAACCGCAAGGTAGCTAACCACATAACTGTAGCTGCTCTCACCGACGAGAGCGAAATGCTTTCCTTTAAGTCCAAGTGAAAGCAGTCTTGTGCCAAGTGCGTCCACATCTTCTCTTAGCTGTATAAATGTATAATTGTGGATGTTTCGATTGGCATCAAGTTCTCTGTAGGCATGTTTCAATCCATACTTTACTTCAGAACGGATCAGTAATTCTTTAAAGTCATTGAGCTTTTCTGTTTCATAATACTTTTTCAACATGAGGATTACCTCCTAATTTCATTACCGTCTGTATTGGCGTCAGCATACTATGTTAAAACAAAAACATCTCTCAAAAGAATTGGCACATATTAATCATTAACATAATTATAGGACCATTTCGTATATAATTCTAGTTATATACGATTGTTTACTGATATTTAACGTTATTCGACAATCTATTAAATTATCATTCTATACAATTTATAAAGTTAACAGTATTTTTGATTATAATATGAGCTATTTTCACCTGAATACACTGAAAGTACATATTTTACGCATATTCAACTCAAATTACTTGTAATGAACAGTCATGACGTACAGATTGAGTTTCAATGTAATTTTTGAAAACAGTAAATTTGTTACAATAATCTTCATTTTTATTCATATTTTATTTATATTTCGACGAAATAAAAAAACCGAGATCAGATCTCAGTTTTCTTATCGTGGACTTCATTCAGTTCTACTCGCTATTTACAAATCATCCCAACGAACTTTCTCCATCCGTTCACGAATGGTGTCATCTCCAATATAGACATTCATATTTCCGCCTTGCATCGCATAAGCCTCTTTTATGGTGCCCCCTTTATTTCGAATGAGATTTCCAACATAGTCATGAACCCTATCACTTCCCTTAAAGTCAGGTGATGCCTGAAATGTGACAAGATAAACTGCTTTGTGCTCAAAATTCGCATCAGGACTTCTTAGAAAGGCATTGACTGCAGGTACACTCTTTCCTGCCCATATAGGAAACATCAGATATACTCTTTCCGCATCTGTGATTTCATCCCAAGGATTCCCGAGAAGCTTTGAGGATTTTCTGAAATATGCCTGCATTGCATTTCCTTTCTTCTCCTCCTTCAGTTCCACAAGCTTACAGTCTAGTTTCGCTGAAAGAATTTCCGCGGCAGCTCTTGTGTTATTGGACTGTGAATAATAGACAATAACGGTTTTCACTTTTTCACCCCCATTACCATGTTTGTTCATCTATGTGCTTACTTATCCGGAAAACCCCAGTTCATCCGCCACAGTTTTCATTCCCTCTATAGTATGCTTGATCACTTCAGATAGTTCCATCTCAATCATCTCACAGCCTTGTAAGACCACTTCACGATTGACACCGGCAGCAAATTTAGCGGTCTTGAATTTCTTCTGTACCGACTTCACTTCCAGTGAATGGATATTTTTATCCGGTCTCATAAGCACTGTGGCTGTAATCAGTCCTGTAAGTTCGTCAATGGTATAAAGAACTTTTTCCATATAGGATTCAGGCTTTACATCCGTGCAGATGCCGAAACCATGACTTTCGATGGCTCTTATGAAGGGTTCCTCCACTTTCCTGGTTTCCAGAATTTCTCTCGTCTTTATACAGTGCATCTCAGGAAATTTCTCGTAATCCAGATCGTGCAACAGTCCTATGGTTCCCCAATACTCGACGTCTTCATTTTTCATCTCAGCAAAATATCTCATCACCGCTTCTACAGAATAAGCATGTTTTAATAGAGATTCACTTTCATTGAATTCTTTGAGTAAATCTATCGCTTCACTTCTTTGCATCTGATCTCTCCCTCTTCTTTCCGAATTCTTATTTCATACTTCAATAGTCTAATCATAACGCATATTTTAAACTTTCCAAAGAATAAATCGTTATTTTCCCATGTAAACAATTACAGTTTTACATATTTCAATCCTGTCTTTTTCACAATTCATGTTTTTCACTCAGATTCATCCCTTCCATTTTAAATTTCATGGCGATATGATAGAATTTATCTATTGGTATTGAAATACTGAATGATTCAAGGAGGATTATATGAAAGACTTTAAACCTTACTTAGAAAAATATGCCAGACTTGCTGTGCTGGTAGGTGTGAACCTGAAAGAGAAAGAAGGACTGGTAATCACAACCACAACTGACGGCCTTGAGCTGTCAAGACTGATTGCAAAGGAAGCTTATGAAGCCGGCGCAAAACATGTGGAACTGGTATTAAACGATGATGAAATGACCCTGATGAGATACAAATACGGTAAAGATTTTGTCTTTGAAGAATACCCACAGTGGAAAGTATCCAACACAAGAGATATTTATGAAGACAACTACCATCACTGCTTTGTCATCTCTCCAGATCCAGAGCTATTAAAGGCAGCGGATCCTCAGAAAGTGAAGACAAGCCAGAAAGTGGCAAGTCAGGCTGTGGCTCCAGTTATGAAGTACAGAATGACTGGTATCACAAAATGGGTCATCGTCGCAGTACCTTCAGTGGGCTGGGCAAAATCAATATTCAAGGATGATACCGATGAAGTGGCCGTTGAAAAACTCTGGGACTACATCATCAAAGCCACAAGACTAGATCATGAAGATCCAGTAGCTTCATGGGTAAAGCATGATGAAAACCTGAAGAAATACGAGAACTTCCTGAACGATGCAGACTTTGAGAAAGTTCTTCTCAAGGGACCTGGAACAGACCTTGAAGTTTACCTTGCTGAAGACCATAACTGGATCGGTGGATCCAATGACGACAATAATGGAATACCTTACATGGCCAACATTCCTACAGAGGAAGTCTTCACAACTCCTCATGCATACAAGGTCAACGGTACTTTGAAAGCAACTAAACCGCTAAGTGTAAACGGAAATCTTGTGGAGGATTTCGGATTCACATTCAAGGATGGCAAGGTCATCGATTTCTATGCTGAAAAAGGATATGAAACCCTTGATAACCTGATGAAGAATGATGAAGGTGCAGTAAGACTGGGTGAGATAGCTCTCGTACAGGATGATTCACCAATCTCCAATACCAAGATTCTCTTCAACAACACACTGTTTGACGAAAATGCATCTGTTCATTTCGCATTAGGCAGAGCCTATGGTTATGCCATCAAGAACGGAACATCCATGTCCCAGGAAGAACTGGACAAAAAGGGTGCAAACTTCAGCCTGATCCACGTGGACTTCATGGTAGGCGGACCTGAACTTGATATCACTGCTTACAAGAAAGACGGAACAGAAGTGAATCTCTTTAAAAACGGAAACTGGGTTATTTAGACCGAAGTATAAGTGAAAAGTTATTTATAGCTATATGACAAAACCACCTTCTCAGAAATGAGCAGGTGGTTTTCATTTTCCCTGAAACTGTTCTTTGATCATCATTGCTGATGGTACTTTGTATGTTAAAATCGTCAGCTAGGAAAATCTCATATTATCCATGGGCACATCATCAGAAGAACAAGCTGCTTTATGGACTTCAGATAGCGGTTTTCACGATCTGTCATTTTTGGATCTCTTTTTCATTTCGAAAAAATGAAAAACTCTGACTTAAGATTAAATCATCTTAAGTCAGAGGCTAAACACAAATATTAATTTCTCTTTGTCGAGGGCATTTTCTTCATCCTCAATAACTACTTCGTCAGCTTATCCATAATCATGATGATCTCACTTATTTTCTCACCCTGTTCATCAGTGCCAAAGGCTCCATGTACACAATGATTGAGATGATCATGAAGTATTTCCGCATTGACCTTCTTTAAAATAGCCTGTGTTGCCATAAGCTGATTGGAGATATCAATACAGTATCTGTCATCTTCAACCATCTTGAGAAGTCCATCCATCTGCCCTCTTGCTGTTTTTAAGAGTTTCGTGATACGATCCTTATCCGCTTGCATCTAGACTGACCTCCTATCCAAATATGCTCTTCTTTTCAGAGACAGAAACCAGTTCAAGCTCCACTTCTCTCAGCGCTTCCTTCATTGATTCTTCAGGGACCTCTTCAGTCATGTCTACCAGTGCATTTTTCTTGTTCAGGTCCACTTTAGCGGAGGTGATACCTTCGAGGCCTTCCAGCGCTCTTGTGGCTCTACCGACACATCCCATACAGTGCATTCCTTCTATTCCTAATACTTTCTTCATGTTTTTATTCTCCTCTATCTATATATTTATTTACTGATATATTTATCTTATTAATTTACTCGTCTGTTCAATTGATTCTCTCAGAGAAACGTTTATTTCTTGAGCTTTTCATGCGCAGGCTGGAAGAATCTAAGTCTCAAGGCATTGGTCACGACAAACACGGAGCTGACACTCATGGCAGCTGCGGCGAACATCGGACTGAGCCTCCATCCCATGGAGAGATAGAATATTCCTGCAGCCAGTGGAATACCAAGCACATTATAGAAGAATGCCCAGAAGAGATTCTGCTTGATGTTCTTGATGGTTGCTCTTGATAACTGCACTGCTGTAACCGCATCCAGAAGATCGTTCTTGATCAGTACGATATCTGCTGATTCAATGGCGATGTCGGTACCCGCACCAATGGCTACACCTACATCAGCTCTTGTAAGAGCTGGGGCATCATTGATACCATCTCCTATCATGGCCACAATGTGACCTTTCGCCTGGATCTCACGGATTTCTCTTTCTTTATCCTGTGGAAGCACTTCTGCCACAACCCGATCAATATCAAGCTGTTTTCTGATGGCTTCAGCTGTTCTCTTGTTGTCTCCTGTAAGCATGACCACATCGATACCCATCTTCTTGAAGAGTTCAATAGCTTCTTTGCTGTTCTTCTTGACAACATCTGCCACAGCGATGATTCCGAACACTTTTTCTCTGTCTCCAAAGAACAAAGGGGTCTTTCCTTCATTAGCCAGTCTGTCTGATTCATCCTGGAAATGACCTAAATCGATTCTTTCTTCATTCATCAGTGCAAGATTACCTGCTATATATGGTTTTCCGTCGATTAAGGCTGCTATACCCATACCGGAGACAGAATTGAAGTTATCCACTTTCTTTAAAGTAAGACCAAGTTCCTTCGCCTTTTCCACAATGGCTTCTGCCAGTGGATGTTCCGAAGGTTTTTCAATGGATGCTGCGATAAGGATTAGTTCTTCTTCTGTTATTTCTCCATCAGTCAGTATATCCGTCACAACAGGTTTTCCTTCAGTAATTGTACCTGTCTTATCCAGCACCACCGTATTAATGGAGTGCATTGTTTCCAGCGCTTCCGCTGATTTAACAAGTATACCGTGCTGTGCACCTTTTCCTGTACCCACCATGATGGCTACTGGTGTCGCCAATCCCAGCGCACAAGGGCATGAAATGACAAGTACTGTAATTCCGAGTGACAGAGCGAATTCAAAGGAGTATCCCATGAATAGCCATGTCAGTACCGTAATAATGGCAATGGAGATCACTACAGGTACAAATACTCCACTGATTTTATCAGCAAGTTTCGCAATGGGTGCTTTCGTGGCATTGGCATCTTCTACCAGCTGTATGATTTTTGCCAAGGTCGTATCATCGCCAACTTTTTCCGCTCTGAACCTGAAATAACCGGTTTTATTGATGGTTGCCGCGATGACTTTGTCTCCTACGGATTTTTCAACAGGCATACTTTCGCCAGTCAATGCACTTTGATCCAGTGATGAAGAACCTTCAACGATGGTCCCATCAACAGGTACACTCTTACCAGGTTTTACGACCACAATATCTCCAATGATCACATCATCAATCGGTACTTCAATCTCTTCCTCATTTCTCATGACCAGAGCAGTTTTAGGTGCCAGATCCATGAGTTTACTGATAGCTTCAGAAGTTTTGCCCTTGGATCTTGTCTCAAGAAACTTTCCGAAAGTGATCAGAGTTAAAATTGTTGCCCCTACTTCAAAGTAGAGATCATGAGCAAAACTGTGCACGATTTCCATCTCGCCGTGGCCTAGTCCATAACCAGTTCTAAAAATAGCATAGATTCCATAAAGGAATGCCGCTGAGGCTCCAATGGCAATCAGGGAATCCATGTTCGGAGCTCTGAGCCAGAGTGCTCTGAATCCGATGGTGAAATACTTTCTGTTCACATAGGCGATGGGCATGGATAAAAGCATCTGAAGGAATGCAAAACTTACTGCATTCTCAGATCCCACAAGCCATTGTGGAACGGGTAGTCCCACCATATATCCCATAGCTACATAGAGAAGTGGTATCAGAAATATGATGGAGACAATCAGCCTTGTCTTCATTTCCTTGAGTTCCTCTTCTATAGGGTTCACTGTGGAGACTGCTCCGCTCTTTTCCCCTTTTTTATGATGGACCTGTGCACCATAACCCGCCTTTTTCACTGCTTCTATCACAGATTCTTCAGGCACTTCGCTATCATAAGCGATGGTCATGGAGTTGGTCATCAAACTTACAGTTACATTGGAAATCCCGTCTAGCTTCTTTACAGACTTTTCTACAGCTGCAGAACAAGCAGAACAGGTCATTCCGGTGACATCAAATTTTTGTTCCATGTTGACCTCCTTACCCCACCCCCTGGGGGGTGTCTTCTATTAGATAATAACGCTAATGGAAGTCTTTGTCAACTAGAACCATTTCTTCTTTTTGAAGTAATAGATCATTCCTAGTGCCAACAGGATCATTACAAGCCATGTAACAGGGTACCCAAGTCTATGCTCAATTTCAGGCATATATCTGAAATTCATTCCATAGACTCCAACAATAAAAGTCAGGGGGATAAAAATGGTCGAAATGATTGTAAGTACTTTCATGACTTCATTCAGTCTGTAACTGATGCTGGATAATGTGATTTCTATAAGTGAAGACAGAACTTCACGATAAGTTTCGGTGGACTCCACAATCTGTGTGAGTTCCTTGTTCAGATCCTTGAAATAGAAGTTGGTGGCATCGCTGATCTGACTGACTTCTTCTTTCCCGAGCCATGCTGTCACTTCTCTTAATGGCCAAACAAACTTATGGAGATAGAGTAGATCTTTCTTCAGAAGTCTGATTTCCTTAAGCTCTTCATTACTGCTGCTCTCCAGTACCTCATATTCAATCAGGTCTATTCTCTCTCCAATATAGGCGAGAATATGAAAATATTCGTCCACAAGAGCATTCATAAGCTGATAGAAAAGAAAATCAATTCCTTCTTTTCTCAGCATGCTTCCTTCTTTTCGAAGTCTCATCCTTACAGAATCAAAAACATCCCCTTCTTCTTCTCCGAAAGTGATGAGATAATTTTTCCCTAGAATAAAACTGAGCTGCTCCGCTTTCATCATAGCGTCTTTGTAGTAGATCATCTTCACAATGCTGAAAATATAGTTTTCATACTCTTCCACTTTTGGTCTCTGCCCTTTTAGGATGATGTCTTCCTTCACGAGATGATGAATATCAAAAAGTTCACAGATACTGTCTACCACCCTGTTATCATATCCGTCATCAATGTTGATCCAAAGCTTGAACCCATCTCTAGCTTCTACAAAGGATTTCTGCTCAAGCAGCTCATTTAATGTGATTGTTTTTTCCTGCATGAATTCTTCATTATACAAGGTGATGGAAATGAGTTGTTCTTTATTGGGATCTACTGGTTTTATATTGACTTGTTCATTCTTTGTTTCTTTATTTTGTCTCACTAGCTTCTCCCTCCTTTCCCTTCTATCATAGATCTTTTTATCATTATAAGACTATTTTCATTATAAGTGAAAAAGCCATGGTTTACTAAGAACCATAGCTCCACTCATTATCTGTGTGATCAGAAAACCATTGTATAGATTTTACTGAAAGAATCGATATTTTTCATGGATTCATCGAGAAGTCCTGCATGAGAAAGGCTGATGAAATAAGCGCAGGCTCTTGCAGAGCTTGCGAACATATTGTTCATGCTGTACTCGATATCCGTGACAATATCATATTGAGCGATTTCTTCATGAAGTGCTTTCTCTTTGTATAAAGCACTCATATAGATCCAATCAAAAAACAGATTTCTTGGAGATAAACTGTAAGACTCATTCTGATAATGAAATCCCAGGAGTCTTCCCGAATTAATCAGTCTTTCATCTTTTGCGACTTCAGAAGGGTCTTTTTCCAGAAGATCTCTGTATGGTCCTCCTCTTTCAAACACTTTTGCACTTTCAAAAATAGTCATGACGGGAACATCACTCCCGTTTTCATTTTTTCCTAAGAGAAAGACACCAGCCAGTTTCTTTCCCAGAGGATCCGGCGAAACCGTGGATACCTCCAATATCTTCCCTCCGCTTTCAAATGCTCTGATGGCATGATGCATTGATTCGATAGACTTGTGCTTCTGATTTAAGTTCTGACCACGATAATACTCAAAATGAATGGTCTTTTCCACAATAAGCCCCTGAAAAGAAGGCTTGGCGATAAAATAGAGTCGTTTGGCCATTTATTTTCACCTCACTAATACTCTTATTATATCAATCTATAGGAAACATTTATTATGAATTTAGAAACCTTCTGTAAACAATATGCTATTGACTTTAATTTCCGCAGTATTTTGTCGTATATTGAGGGTACTAAATATTAAAGGAGGAGTCCAGATGGAAAAAATGCGTGCAATGATAATAGAGAAGTTCGGTGATCCTTCAGTTTTGAAGGAATCCTCACTTGAGATTCCTTCACCGCTAGAAGATGAAATTCTTGTGAAAGTATATGCGGCTTCTTTCAACCCAGCTGATGCAGCTGCGAGAAAGGGTGATTTCGGAAAACTCATCAACCTCCAAAGACCAAGAATTCTGGGAGTCGATGTGGCTGGCGAAGTAGTGAAGTCCGGGGAAAATGCTCATAAGTATATCACAGGAGACCGGATCTACAGCTACCTGAGCATCAAAGAAAATGGTGCCTATGCAGAGTACGTTGTCCTGAAAGAGAAGGATGCCGATTTTATGCCGCAAAATCTGACCTTTACAGAAGCTGCGAGCCTACCCCTTACTTCACTTACGGCCTACCAAGGCATCTATGAGCTGGGTGAGCTGAATGAAGAGGAACACATTCTCATTAATGGAGCTACAGGAGGCGTCGGCGTCATGGCCATTCAGCTGGCAAGACTGAAAAATGCTCGTATAACAGGCACTGCAAGCACCGATACGATAGATGTGCTTAAGGAGTTTGACATCGATCAGATCATCGATTACAAGAAAGAGAATCCTCTAGATGTCATAAAAGACAAACTGGATCTGATTTATAATCTGGCGCCACTGAAGGACGAAAAAATGAGAGCACTCTTCACACTTCTGAAAGATGGTGGTCGATTTGTCAGCACCACCGGTATTCCAGAGGATTCTGAAAATATCACCAGAATAAAAGTGATCCGTGAGCAGGCCAAAAGAGGTGGAGAAAGGCTTCATAAAATCTCAGAACTCGTAAATCAGGGAAAACTGACACCTCATATATCTTCTACCTGGAAATTTGAAGATATTCCGAAAGTGCATCAGCTTCACGAAGATGGAAAGCTCCATGGAAAGACTGTATTTGTGATCAGTGAACCAGATGACTAAAATAGAAAATAAAGCAAATGAAAGAGAACATATCTTCATCATCGGATATGTTCTCTTTCTTACTATTTTAATTCCTGATTTCTTGTTTTTCTAATATGAAACAGCTGAACTGACATCCTCATTGTAAGCAAACTGAGGATCATTACGGTATCTTCCTATGGCTGAATCTACAATTTGTAGTATCTGTTAATTATTAAAGTAACTTCCGGTTGGAAGAGAAAAAAAGGGTGAAACGGAAG
>CAZXUT010000083.1:0-11329 GCA_964643785.1 uncultured Proteiniclasticum sp. | reverse complement strand
GCGGCAAACAATCCTTCTATGATACTTCCGTCTTCAGTCACGACCTGAGCTGAAGCATTAATTTTTACACCGCCCATGGTATGGTGGATGGCTGGTTTGGAAACCATGATGTAGTAGGGTCCTTCTTCAAAAGGCACCAGAGTTCCTCTTTTGTTGAATTCCAGATCTTTGCCGTCTTTCGCATACTGATTGTAGTTTTCAACGGTTTTTTTCAGTTCTTCCTTGTCTATATCAAAGAATTCAGCTGCTTCTTCTATTGTATCTGCCTTCACAAGCTGTTTTCTTGCGAGTAGACCGTTGTATTCAGATGCATGCTTCACGCTGACTTTTGAATCCACCATAGCAGACTCATCAAAGAACATGTAGGAGACGCCTTCAGTCTGTGCAATGACAGCATTGGAAATCACATCACGACGATCAAGTTCCTCTACAAATCGTTTTCCCTCTTTGTTGACGAGAATGGATCTTCCTTCCAGTCGTACATCGCCTACATAAAGTAATGCACCAGACTGAGTGTCACAGGTAGGGTAAGCTTGAATATATTCCATATCTTCAAGGTCTGCCCCAACCTTTTCTGCCATGAGGATCCCATCTCCTGTTGATCCGACTGAGTTGGTTGACAGATAATCTTCATTCATTTCCGGATTGTACTGTGTTCTCATTTCTTTGTTGTATCCGAATCCTCCTGAAGCGATGATGACACCGTTTTTTGCATGGTAGGTGATAGTCTCATCATTATAGATGGCCTTTACACCAATGATTTTTCCGTTATCATCTTCAATCAGTTCAGTTGCTTCTGTATTCAGATGCAGTGGTGAACCGGTATCTTCCAGTTTAGCTGACAGTTTGCTGATCATTTCATAACCGGTGGCATTTTTAGGCACAAGGCTTCTCATGACTGAATGTCCGCCGAAAAAGAGCATGTAGTCTTCAAAGACCATTCCGATTTCCTCTTTCAGCCATTGTGCACCTTGAAGAGCATTGTCTGCAAGAACTCTAGCCAGAGCTGGATCGCTTTCATTGTCTCCACCTTTCATGACATCTTCATAGAAAAGGTCATTGCTGTCATCCAGGTTTTCTGTATCCTGAACCCAGTTTTGAGGTGCCGCATATTCACCTCCAGAAATCAGTGTGTTTCCTCCAGCGATGGGCATTTTTTCAAGAACAATCACCGATTTACCGTTTTCTGCCGCAGTGATACCAGCAGTCAGCCCGGCACCGCCGGCACCAATCACGATGACATCTGCTTCATACTCGGATTCCCGATTCAGAGGAGCGGGTTTTTCATTTGAAACCAGCAGGCTTTTGTCTGAACCAGTCTTTTCAAAGGCATCTCTCACAGCCATTTTAAAGCCTGATGAGGTCAGTGTCGCACCTGAAACGATATCTGCTTCTAAGCTGTTGGTGGCAATCATCTCTTCAGAAATGATATCCATTGCCTTATCCAGTCCTTCTGACTCATCCTGCTTCAGAACATGGATATCTTCGATGGTATTGTTACTGATGATCAGCTCTACAATGATTTCGCCACCTTTGCCGGTACCTGTTCCTTCATAGGTTCCATCAGGAATTGAAGCGGAGACTTTTTCTCCACATGCAGCCATTCCCAGTGCAAGCGTAATGGTAATGACCAAAGATAATATTTTTTTCATGACAACCTCCATAGTTTGATAAATTGTTATTTCTTTAACAGTATAGTATAATCCCTAGTATTCGTCTTTGAACAAATCAACCTGAAATTTACACTATCATGTACTGTGAGGATTAATTATGAAACTGAAATGGAAATTTACACTACTCTTTACGCTGATTCTTTCTGCTATTTTTATTTCAACGGCACTACTGAGTTCTTATCGTATCTATAAATCCAACAGGGAACTGACAGATAATCTGAGCACACAGCTTATCGAATCAAAAGCCAATGAAGCAGGTGGATGGCTCAACCAGAGGATCAGAGAACTTCATACGATCAGCAGGACACCTACAGTGGTGTCCATGGATGAAGAAGCTTTGAAATCCTACGTGACGCAGCTGAGCAGCGACATGGATGAGTATTACGGAAATGACTATGGTACATTTGGCATCAATAACTTCGATGGTCTGGAATACATTTCAGAAAATCAGACTATTGATGTCAGAGACCGTGACTATTTTAAAGAGATGCTGATCTCTGAGGAAGAATATATTTTCAGTGATCCTGTCATCTCAAAGACAGATCAGAGCCTGATTACAGTGCTTTGCTATTCCATATACAAGGAGTCTGGAGAGAAAGCCGGATTTGTAGCGGCATCCATATCTCTTGCCAAGCTGACTTCCATTACAGAAAATCTTTCTTTCCATGAAGGAACTTCTGTCATCATGAATCGTGAGGGAACCTTGTATACCCAAGGAGAGGAGTCTTTTTCAGCTGAAATGATGGAGATCATCAAAGAATCTCTGCCAAAGGAAAGTAACAGTCAGATTGCCATAGGAGAGATCGGTGATTCGCACACAGCATTTTATGCGCCGATTCCTGGCAGTCGTGACTGGTACTTGTGCACCGTAGTGGAGAATGCCAGACTCTATGAGGATACGAAGCTGCTGACAACTTCACTTTCCGGACTATGGATCGCCATGCTGAGTATGGGTATTGGGGCTGCTTTTTTTGTCAGCCAGAAAATTACCAGGAGAATCTCTCTTCTCTCAAATGCCATGGAAGAAGTTCAAAGAGGCAATCTCCATCAGCATCTGATGCTGAAAGGAAAAGACGAGATTTCTCAGTTGTCGAGGCACTTCAATATCATGGTGGATGATATAAGAGGTCTTATGGAGGAAGTAGTAACGACGCAGAAAGAAAAAAGACAGAGGGAGCTTCAGGTTCTTCAAGCACAGATTAATCCCCATTTCATTTATAACACGCTGGATACGATTCAGTGGAAAGCACTTGAATATGAGGCTTATGAGTTGTCTGATCTTATTCTTGCACTCTCATCGTTTTTCAGAGTCTCTTTAAGCAATGGAGAAGAGAAAATCAGTCTGGGAAGGGAAATTGACCATGTCAGAAGCTACCTCGAAATTCAGCAGTATCGATACAGCGAAATCCTGGACTATGAAATTCATGTGGCGGAAGGGCTGAAGGAAGCTCTGATTCCAAAGATTCTTATACAGCCTCTTGTTGAAAATGCGATTTACCATGGAATCAGACCAAAGCTTCAAAAAGGGAAGATCATCATTGGAATCGATAAGATCGGAAATGAAATAAGGATTCAGGTGGAGGATGACGGTGTAGGCATGTCTGAGAAGAAGAGAGAACAGCTTATTAAAAATCTGTCTGATGAAAAGCCTGGGAAAAGTTATGGCTTATATAATGTGAATCAGAGGCTTCTTCTCTATTATGGAAGCGGTTCTGGCATTGAGATGGAAAGTGAGCCAGGAAGAGGCACGGTAATCACCATGTACATACCATTCGAGAAGGGAGAAAATATAGATGCAGAAACTGATTGTCTGTGATGATGAGATGACCATTCGTAATGGTCTGACTTCCATTATCAAGAGAAAATATCCTAAGATCAGAATTCTCGATGCCGCAGCAAATGGATTTGAGGCTTATCAGATGATTTTAGAGCATCAGCCGGATGTGGTGCTTATGGACATCAATATGCCGGGAATGTCAGGGCTTGAAGTCATAGAAAAGAGTATGATTAATTCGCCTTTTACTAAATTCATCATCGTGTCGGGTTATGATGAATTTCAATATGCCCAGAAGGCTATCCGTCTCAATGCTTTTGATTACCTCCTGAAGCCTGTCGATCGGATGAAACTTTTCGAGACCATTGAAAGTGCGCTGAATCTGTCCATGCAGGAAGAGATCAGTGAGGCAAAGAAATCAGTTCCATCAGAGCTGTCTCTGGGAGAAGATGCGGTAAGCTGCATCTACAGGAATTACAGTGATACAAATCTTAGTCTGTCGATGCTGTCCGAAAAGCTGCATGTGAGCTCATCCTATCTCAGCAGAGTGATCAAAAAAGAGATGAACATGAATTTTTCGGAATTATTGACGAAGGTTCGTATGGAAACAGCCATTTCGATTCTGATTTCGCATCCTCAGTTATCCGCACTGAAAGTATCTGAAGCTACAGGATTTAAAAGTCAGCATTATTTCTGTAAAGTCTTTAGGCAGTATACCGGCATGACACCTTCGGACTATCGAGAAAAAAATAAAAAACAGCTGATGAATAAAAGTGAAACCTGAAGGGATGCTGGGATTTAAGAATGCGAACCGTATTTTAGCAGGTTTCCATGAAACATAAAGTTTGACTAGTGATGTAATGGTTAAGCTTTCATGAATAAGCGGGATAATGGTTGTTAGAATTCAATATTAAGGATAAAATTATTGTATATGATGTATACAACTGTTAAAATTAAGGAGGTTGTTATGGAAAGGTTTTCATTAAAAGGTAAAGTTGCAATAGTGACAGGAGCAAGAACGGGACTCGGTCAGGGTATAGCGCTGGCTTTGGCTGAAGCAGGAGCGGATATCGTCGGTGTAGGTTCCACGACCCTGGATGAAACTGAAAAGCTGGTGATGGAAATGGGCAGAAGATTCCATGGAATCACAGCAGATCTTAGAAGCATAAAGCATGTCGATCGCGTAATAAGTGAAGCCGTAGAGAAGATGGGACATGTGGATATTCTAGTGAACAATGCAGGAATCATAAGACGTGAAGATGCACTTGATTTCAGTGAAAAGGACTGGGACGATGTCATGGACATCAACCTGAAGACAGTGTTCTTCCTTTCTCAGGCGGCTGCGAAGCAGTATATAAGGCAAGGGACAGGCGGGAAAATCATCCATATCGCCTCCATGCTGTCCTACCAGGGTGGTGTCAGAGTCCCTTCCTACACGGCAAGTAAGTCGGGCGTCAAAGGAATCACCATGGCCATGGCCAATGAATGGGCTAAGTATAACATCAACATCAATGCCATTGCACCAGGATATATGGTCACTGACAACACAGAGGCACTGAGAAGTGACGAAAACAGAAGTGAAGAGATCCTAAAAAGAATTCCTCAGGGCAGATGGGGCACCAAAGAAGACATCGGTGGACCTTGTGTGTTCCTGGCATCGGAAGCATCAAGCTACATGAACGGATTTACCATCGCCGTTGACGGCGGCTGGCTCGCAAGATAAGAGTAAAACGCAAAAGGAGATTAGTAATAATGAAACTGGAAACAAGATACTCAACACATCCGGACGATTCAAAGTTCTACACCACAGAAGAGATCAGAGACCATTATCTTATAGAAGAGGTTTTTGCGGCAGATGAGGCAAGCTTCGTCTATTCCCATAATGACAGAATCATCGCGGGCGGAATCATGCCAGTGAAGGGCGGAGTCGTTCTCGGGGCAGGAAAAGAGCTGGGCACGGAATTCTTCTTCCAGAGAAGAGAAGGCGGAATCATCAATGTCGGTGGAGCAGGTAAAGTGAAGCTTGACGGTGAAGTCTTCGACATGAAGCAGCATGACGGACTCTACATCGGTATGGGCACAAAGGACGTTGAATTCATGAGCGTAGATGGAGAAAATCCAGCGAAGTTCTATTTCAACAGTGCACCGGCGCATCACAGCTATCCTACAAGGATCATCACGCTGGAACAGGCGAAGAAGGTCCATCTTGGAAGCGTGGAGAACCTCAACAAGAGAACCATCAACCAGTATCTTCATCCTGACGTGGTTGAAACCTGTCAGCTCGTCATGGGCATGACAAACCTAGAAGCAGGAAGTGTATGGAACACCATGCCATGTCATACCCATGAAAGAAGAATGGAAGTCTACTTCTATTTCAATCTGAATGAGAACGACAAGGTCTTCCACATGATGGGACAGCCACAGGAGACAAGGCATATCGTTGTCAGCAATGAGCAGGCCATCATCTCACCAAGCTGGTCCATCCATAGCGGAGTAGGAACAGGAAAATATACCTTCATCTGGGGCATGTGCGGAGAGAACATCGAGTTCACCGACATGGACCATGTGGACATGAAGGATCTTAGATAGAGAATAACGCTGAAAAGACATGCAAGGAGAAATCGTCATGGAAAGAAACAATATATATAAAGCAAATACCATGGGTGACGATGCCTATGAACTCATGAAAAAGGACATACTGACTCTTGAGATCAAGCCGGGAACCATGATTACAGAGCAGGTGATCTGCGATAAATATAACATCTCCAGAACACCCAGCAGACATGTACTGCAAAGACTAAGGGATGAAGGGCTTATCTATTCTATTCCCTACAAGGCAAGCTATGTCACGCTTCTGGATCTTGATAGTATCAAGCAGCTGATCTATATGCGTATCGCCATTGAATCAAGAGTCATCATGGATGCCATGAAGAGTAAGAGTGAGGATCTTCTTTATCGGCTCGACAAGAGCCTTAAAAAGCAGGAGAAGCTTCTCCAGAGTGATTTCACACCGGATGATTTCTATGTGCTGGACAGTGAATTTCATGAGACCTGGTTCTCTGAAACGGACAAACACATAGTCTGGGAAGAAATTCAGAAGATGCTGGTTCAATATACAAGGTTTCGTATGCTTGATATCGTCATGGTGAAAAACTTTCATGCAATCTATGAGGAGCATAAGAAGCTGGTGGAGATCATCAGAGGAGACCGTTTCGATGAGGTGGACGAAATGATCACGAAACACCTCAATGGTGGTATTGACAGACTTGGAGACAGGCTATTTGGGGAGTATGCTGATTATTTTATTAAAGCATAAGAAAAGGATAAAAAGGTGGACTCATAAGGTCTGCCTTTCATCCATTTTTAGAAAAAACAGAAGAAATCGGGAAGTGTAATAATAAATGAACACTTTATGATATAAAATTTGAAAGATGAGGAAATTTAAATATGCAACGTGAGAATTTTTATACCAGGCTGGATAAGAAAGAGAAGTTTATCCTGAATTCGGTATTCTATGTATTTTTTGTCAATGGTATTTTTGCCATGATTATGGGGTCGCTGCTTCCACTGATAAGTAACGAGTATGGTTTATCCGATACTTTGAGTGGATCACTTATTTCAGCTCACTCCTTAGGAAATCTTGCCGCCGGGTTTATAGCCGGAATTCTGCCCTTATACTTAGGCAGAAAAAGATCTATTGTTATGCTGAGTAGCTTTGTGGTCGTCGGCTTTACACTGATGATCACGACAAGTAACCCATTGTTTCTTCTTCTGGCCTTTCTGTTTACAGGTATCAGTAGAGGAAGTGTCAGTAACTTCAACAACACCATGGTCAATGAAGTGTCTGACAGCAGTCCTTCGGCGCTGAGCTTTCTGCACAGTGTATTTGCTGTAGGTGCGATTCTTGCGCCTATCCTCGTCATCTTCGCAACGAAGATCGCAGGTGACAATGGATGGAGATTAAGCTCTATCATTATTATAGGGCTGACTACACTTTCCGTGATTTTCTTCTCCAGAATGGAGATGAAAGAAAAAGTGAAGGTGAAGGAAGGAAACAAGGGCTATGAGTTCCTTAAATCCAAGGTCTTCTGGACCCATGCTGGAATTCTCTTCTTCTATCTGGCTGGTGAAGCCACCATCAACGGATGGATTGTAAAGTACTTTGTGGATGCGGATATCATGACCATCGGTTATGCTCAAGGACTTGCGTCCATTCTATGGATGGCCATTCTTGTGGGTAGGCTCACTGTGAGTTTTTATGGCGATCGCCTGAAGAAAGAGACCATACTTCTTGTGACCACCGCAGGAACCATCTTGTTCTATTTCCTTCTTTTATCCACTACAAATGTTACAGTAATCACCATTGCCATCATCGGTATCGGTCTTTCCATGGCTGGAATCTATCCAACCACCGTATCCAAGGTGGGCAGGACCATCAAGGACTATCCTATGGCTATGGGTGTACTGCTTCTTCTTGGAGGAATTGGTGCCATCGTGATGCCGATTCTGACTGGAGCTCTCTCGGATGCCTACGGCATCTATGCGGGAATGAGCGCCATCGTGGTTGTGCTAATTCTCATGATGGTTCTTGTGATCATCTCGATCCTTCAAGGGAAAAAGATGGCAGAGGAAACAAGCATATAAGGAACTTCACAAAATGTTTCTTTAAATGTCATAGTGTAGTTCAACTTCATTGCTATGATATTTGTAGTGAATATTTTTAAGGAGGCAGATTTTATGTCAGTAGTAAAAGTAATTGAAGTTTTAGCTGAATCCAAAGATGGATGGGAAGCTGCAACTAAGGTAGCGGTGAAAGAAGCTGCAAAGACCGTGAAGAACATCAAGAGTGTATATGTTAAAGATATGCAGGCTCTTGTTGAAGGAGACGAAGTCATAAATTACAGAGTGAATGTAAAGATTTCTTTCAAAGTAGAATAGTAATCATAAGAGCACAAGCGAAAAACCACCTTCGGGTGGTTTTTTGTTAGACTGAAATGTAAGGAGTAAACTTATAGGCACAGAAATACAGAATGCAACCACAAAGTGCACCTGTGCAACTCATATTTCCTTTAAGAAAACAGGAGTTTACCTTATACTAAGTACTGAGGTGAGGGTAAGATGACGTTTTCGGAAAAATTGAAATATCTTAGAAAAGAGAAAGGGATTTCCCAGGAAGAACTGACTCAGGTAATTCATGTGACCAGGCAATCGGTCTCAAAATGGGAAATGGGAACGGCTTATCCGGATATCGAAAAACTGAAAATGCTGAGTGACTTCTATGAGATTACTCTGGATGATTTGATGAATCAAGAAAAGATTGAAAGCACTGGGAATAATAAAGAAAAGATAGAGATGGATGAAGAGGACGAGGACGATCTGGAAGTGGATCTCATTCTAGGGGGATTTATCATAGGGACTGGACTGGGCCTTGTGACGGGGAACTTTCTTCTTGGAACAGCTGGAGGATTTGTAGGACTTGGACTACCTTATCTCATAAGAAGCATAAAGAAGATGAAGTAAGACTGTAATAAATCGAATAAGTGCAAATCATTTCCACCTTCGGGTGGTTTTTCTTTTGTTCAGATATTAACATTCGCTGAAGTTGGACGATATTATATATGTTTGTACTTCTACTTAAGAAGTAATCGTATGACGTTTATTCATGTGAGGACATTAAAGTAGAACAGACAGTAGAGGATGTGAGTAGAAGAAGGGTTAATTAGAGCGTGATGTCTAAATGATTTTGAAACTGATTTAATGAAACGAGAAATCTGATTTCTCTATAATTTATGAAAGAAGGTAGACTATGAAAATACGGAGTAAACTGATCCTGAGCTTTGCGGCACTTATTGCCGTCATCACTATTTTACTAGGCGCTGTGACCACAATATCAGCTTCCAATATGTTAAGAGAACAGGCGGAAATGGACCTTTCTTATAAGGCGATAGAAGGAACAAAGCTTGTGGAAAGCGAAATGCATACCCAGAGACTTTCACTGGAAGTGCTTGCAGAACTGGACCAGATGAAAGCCATGGGGCAAGAGGACCAGTTCAACATCATCAAAAGACAGATCGATAAACTGGAGTTTGATGATATTGCTGTGATCAGACCAGATAAAACATTGAACTACACCTCTGGAAATGTAGTCAAGCTTCCAACAGATGATCAGGTACTAAAGATTTTTGACGGAGAACAGGTAAGTTACTTCGGTATCAGTCCAGCAACAGGCGAGACTGTACTGGTTTATGCCACACCAATCTTTGTGAACACAAGAGTGGTGGGCGGACTCCTCGGAAGATACAAAGGTGAGACTTTAAGCTCACTGACCAATGGAATCCGATACGGAAAAACAGGATATGCCTATATCATTGATGATGAGGGTACGGTCATCGCTCATAAGGACATTGAAAAGGTCACGAGCCAGGCCAATCCTATAAAACTTCAGGAAACAGATCCAGGACAGAAATCAGCTGCTGAGCTTTTTGAGAAGATCCTGGAGACTAAAGTAGGCGCTTCTGAGTATGAATTGGGTGGAGATCATTACTATGCGGCTTATTCTCCAATAGAAGGAACCAGCTGGACACTTGTTGTGACAGCATCAGAAGATGAAGTGCTTGGTACTGCTCATACCCTTCGTAATAATATTATCTGGATTTCACTGATAGCACTTCTCCTAGGCATGATCATCACCTATATCCTTGGAACCCGGATTGTAAAACCGATCCTTCCAGTGGTTGAAAAGGCGAAGGTTCTGGCGAAGCTGGACTTAAGAGAAGATATGCCGAAGAAATCACTGACTTCAAAAGATGAAATGGGTGATATTTCAAGAGCCCTCCAGTCCATCATAGACAGCTTCAGAGAAGTCATCTCAACCGTGAGTCTTTCATCAGAAGAAGTGGCTTCTTCCTCCAAACAGCTCATGGCAAGTTCTGAACAGTCCGCCATCACTTCAGAAGAAGTGTCGCGAACGGTGGAGGAAATCGCCAAGGGTGCTTCAGAGCAGGCTTCTTCCACAGAAGATGGATCATCCAAAGCAAATGCGCTTGGAGAAAGTATTGAAGCAAACAATGAGTACATGGTTCAGCTGAATGAATCCTCAATGCAGGTTGCGGAAATCGTAGGCATCGGTATGAGTGAGATGGAAAAACTCATGAAGATCACCGATGAAAGTACAGCTTCAGTAAAAGAGATTGCTGAAATCATCAGTCTTACAAATAAGAGTGCAAAGAACATCGGTCAGGCCAGTGCGATGATTTCAAGTATAGCAGACCAGACGAACCTTCTGGCTCTTAACGCTGCCATAGAAGCAGCTAGAGCAGGTGATGCAGGAAGAGGTTTCGCAGTGGTGGCAGAAGAAATCAGAAAGCTTGCAGAGCAGTCAGCAAGATCCACCAAGGCCATCGACCAGACAGTGGCCGAGCTTCAGAGTAATGCCAATAATGCGGTGAAGACCATGGAAAGAGTGGTCAGCATCAGCAGTGAACAGGCTGAGACCGTTACTACCAGCAAAGAGATCTATAGTGCCATCGAATCTGCCACAAGTTTCTCTATTGAATATACAGAGAAACTCAATGAGTCCGGTAAGATCATGATGGAAATGAAAGAAGCGATCATGGACACCCTTCAGAATCTTACAGCCATTTCTGAAGAAAACTCTGCATCAACACAGGAAGCTTCCGCTTCCATGGAAGAACAGTCCGCTTCCATTTCCCAGATTGCAGGGTCATCGGAAAATCTGTCCAGACTCTCCGATGAGCTAAGAGGCGTCATCGGTCAGTTCAGCATCTAGAATGTAGTTCATCTAAATAGTTTAGAAGAGATGAAGAGGGGGCTGTTGCAAAATAGCCTCTTTTCCATGCAGATAGATTACCTTGCGGTTTCT
>CAZXUT010000082.1:10399-12117 GCA_964643785.1 uncultured Proteiniclasticum sp. | reverse complement strand
GACAACAAGAGATAGTTGTAGGGGAATGTTTGCTTTGATGCAAAATGTTATTAAAATAAGCTGTAGTTTTCTTTGGATAAATCTCTAAGCTAGGAGTTGATTTGGAATGAATGCGCATGAACAGAAGCTCAGTAGAATTATTAATCAGTTACAGGAACGTAAGGGGAATGCGCCGATCAGGCTGAAGAAAAAAACAGTTTCTCATATGGTTCCGAAACCGAATGACAAGAAATATTCAGATGAGAAGCTGGAGTTCAGTGATTTTGATGAAATAATATTCATTGATCCGATTAACCGTGAATGTATTGCAGAACCCGGAGTGACCTTTGAGAAGCTTGTGAATGCTACTTTGAAATATGATCTTGTACCAGCGGTGGTTTCAGAGCTGAAGACCATCACCATCGGAGGAGCTGTGGCAGGATGCTCTATTGAGTCCATGTCCTACAAATATGGGGGATTCCATGACAGCTGCCTTGAATATGAAGTGGTCACTGCAAAAGGAGAGGTACTTATATGCAGGCCTGAAAACGAGAACGAGCTGATTTTTCAGATGATGCATGGAACATTCGGGACATTAGGAATTATAACAAAGTTAAAATTCAGACTCATTCCAGCAAAGAAATATGTTAAAGTCACTTATCATAAATACAAGAGTCTCGAGGAATATAAAGGAGCCATCTGGTCACATTATAAAAAGAAAGATCTTGATTTCATGGATGGAATCATCCATTCTCCGGAGGAATATGTGCTCAGCGAAGGAAATTTTGTAGATGATGCCCCTTATACGCATAACTATGACTGGACAAGAATCTATTATTTAAGTACAGCAGAAAGAGAAGAAGACTATCTTACAACCGCGGATTATTTCTTCAGATACAACAAAGGTGTAACGAATGTTCGTCCAAAGTCATTTATTCTCAGATTTCTTTTTGGTCGAATAACTGATTCCAATGTAACATTAAGGCTTGTTGCATTGTTTAGAAAAATGATTTCACCTGACAAGATTCCAATTACATTGGATACTTTTATTCCGTTCTCAAAAATGGAAGAATTCATGGAGTGGTATGTGAAAGAAGTTGACCATTTTCCGCTGTGGTGTGTTCCGTATAAGGTTGTACATAAGTACGAATGGATAGCTGACGAATTTCTGGAAAATGTTCAAGATGAATTGTTTCTTGATATCGCGCTCTATGGACTACAGAAAAAGAATCCGAAACATTACTACAATATAATCGAAAAAAAGCTGACAGAAATCGGTGCAATCAAGACGCTTATTTCCACCAATCTATATACGCAGGATGAATTCTGGAAAATATGGAACAAAGAGAATTACGATAAGGTCAAGATCAAGACAGACCCAGATAATATATTCAGAGGGCTCTATGATAAGACCTGTAGAGCCGCAAGAGGGCTTGAAATAGAAGAAGAAAAAATATAGTCAGAATAGCAATTCACTTAGTTAACGAAGGTGTTATAATGCTGGCGTCAATGAATTAAGTCAGTGAACAAAGCCTGACAGAACTAAATAACAAGAAATGGGGAACTCAAAATGCTTGGTAAACAGCTGAAAAAGAAATATTCCATGATGCAGCTTTATAACGCGTTTGTGAAGGGGTATCTTTCCTTCCCTGAACTATCCAGAAACAGAAGAAAGAAAATTATTGATCAGAAGTTTATTGAGAGGCTTATGCTGGCAACTACAGAAGTAAATGGATGTG
>CAZXUT010000082.1:0-10299 GCA_964643785.1 uncultured Proteiniclasticum sp. | reverse complement strand
GATCAGAAGTTTATTGAGAGGCTTATGCTGGCAACTACAGAAGTAAATGGATGTGATGTATGTTCCTATGCTCATACACAAATGGCACTGAAAGAAGGATTCAGTAAAGAAGAGATCAACTCATTTCTTTCAGGTTCAGAGGCCTTTGTTAAAGAGGAGGAAGCCATTGGTATTTTATATGCACAGCATGTTGCTGACACCATGGGAAAACCTGATAGAGAAACGGATATACGATTAATCAAGGAATATGGAGAAGATAATGCTGAAATTATTAAAGCAGCAATTACAGTCATGATGATGGGTAACATATCAGGAATTCCATTAAGTGCTTTTATCAGAAGACTTAAAGGTAACCCATATGAAAACAGCACGCTTCTTTACGAAGTCAGCATGCTTCTTGTTCAACCAATCTTTATGGTGGCAGCACTTCCTGACGCGTTGATCAGAAAAGTACTTAGAACTATAACTTGAATTTTTATAAAACTCACTCTTTCTCTGGAGAGTATCCATTTAACTTAGATTGTGGAAATAGAACCTTCTACATAATATGATATATAACTAAATAACTTCCCAGGGACGTACTCATTTTGTATAGAGGTCCTTGGGAAGTTTTAATTTTAAAATAATATAGGGTACAGAGATCCTTCTCTAAAGCAGGGTCCACTGGCTGGTAGAAAAGGTCTTGCTATTTCTTCAGTAAAATAAAATTTTGTTTTATTATGATGGAGTAAATGGATAATTTACTCGTTTTTATTTTTCATGTTTTCTGATAATAAAGAAAAACAAACAATACGGATAAAGACCATCTTAAAACGTGATTTCATTGTATTTTTCAGTTTATTCTCAAAAATTAAAAATGATATTATATTTTATCTGAAAAAGCAGATTATGCAAAGAAATTAAATTGTAAATCTCACTATAAAGAGGCTATTATGAACACTGGAAATAGCTTATAACTAGATTCAGAAGTGTTGACGTAATGTATATTTATTGATATATTTTAAATAACATCAATAAATATACATCGATAAAAATACATTTAAATTATTTAAATGCGACATTTTTGAGAATAATAAAAGTGATGGATTTTTAATCGCTTATTATGGTGAATCTGTCAGAATGATGAATTATGGCACTAAGATTATGATATTAATATATAGATACCAAATGGGTATGAAACTCCTATTAAAGGAATTGTTCACAAGAATAGGGGTTAATTCCTTCAAAAGTAAAAAATGAGTTCAATATACTTCTTGTAAATAACCTTGACTGGAGGAACAAGTATGGCCAAAAAAATTCTCATTGTAGATGATTCTGACTCAGATCGTCTGATTCTCAAGAATATGCTAAGTGAATATGATGTACTCACAGCATGTGATGGGAAGGAGGCGATGGAAAAAATCTGCAGCGATCCTTTAATAAAACTGATGATTCTCGATCTCAATATGCCTGTCATGAATGGGTTTGAAGTTCTGGAAGAACTTCAAGCAAAAGAGTGTTATAAAAGAATCAGAGTCATTCTTCTGACTGATTTAGATGAACAGGAGAATGAAATCCGTGTACTGAAACTTGGTGCTGTAGACTACATCAGAAAGCCGGTTCATCAGGACACTTTAAAGGCCAGGATAGATATACATAGGGAGCTCCAAAAAACTCAAGAGGTACTCGAGAATAAATTCTACAGTCAAGGCCTGACCTACGACAAAGTATTCAACCAGGCACCTATGGGTATCGCGGTTTCCTTTAATTGTTTCCCGTCCTCCTTGGAAGAAAATCCATATTTCAGCATCAACCCGAAATATGAAGAGGTAACTGGTAGGAAAAAGGATGAATTAAGGAAACTGGGCTGGGCACAGATAACCCATCCTGATGATCTTCAAGAAAATATGATTAAATATAACAAGCTGATTGCTGGAGAAATTGATGGGTATTCCATGGATAAGCGATTTATACACCCGGATGGCACGGTTGTCTGGGTTCATATTGTCGTGGCACCTCTGAATCTTTCAGGCAGTCAGAAGTATAAATATATTTCTCTGGTTCAGGATATCACCAAAAGGAAACTAGCGGAAGAAGCGCTCAGTGAAAGTGAAAGAAGTAAATCAGTATTGCTTTCTCACATCCCTGGAATGGCCTATCGGTGCAGTTTTGACAAAGACTGGACCATGCATTATGTTTCTCCAGGCTGTTATGGGCTTACAGGATATGAAGCCGAACAGTTTATTTCAGCTGATCAGGTGTCCTTCAGCAGTGTCATTGCCCCTGAGTATCATGCTCTTTTATGGGAAAGATGGGAAGAGGTGATTAAGAGTCACACACAGTTCAGTTATGAGTATGAAATTATAACTGCAGACAAGACACGTAAATGGGTACTTGAAAAGGGACAAGGAATCTATGGAGGAAATGGAGAATTAGAAGCACTTGAAGGAATCATACTGGATATTTCTGACCGTAAAGAGATGGAAGATCATTTAAGATATAACACAGAACATGATCGATGGACGGGTCTTTTCAATCTGCTTTATCTTGAAACACTTTTAAAAAGTGATCTGCAGCAGGAGTCGCGAAGCAAGAAAGCCCTGGTGGGGATTAATCTCAGTTATTTCTATTCATTGAACCTGATCTATGGTTTTCACTATACACAGGAACTGATTAAGAAGGTGGCGGACACTTTAAGCTTATACAGTAATGAGGATCGAATCTTGTTCAAGATGCACGAGAATCAGTTTGCGTTTTACATCAGGTCCTACAATAAACGAGAAGAACTGGAGTTATTCTGCAAGGACTTGTCATTGATGCTGAACACGCTACTCATGCTCGATAGGATCGATATTGGTATGGGCGTAGTTGAGATAGATGGTTATAAGGAACAGGATACGGACCAGCTTTTCAAGAGCCTGCTGATTGCATCAGAACGGTCAATCAGTAGTTTTGATGATTTCACAGTGAGTTATTTTGATCATGAGATGGAACGAGAGCTGATTCGTGAAGATGAAATTAAACGCGAGCTCGTTCAGATTTCAGAAGATATGAATCCTCATAGATTGTTCCTGAAGTATCAGCCCATCCTTGATCTTATGACAGGAAGAATCGTTGGATTCGAAGCTCTGGCAAGATTAAATTCAGACGGGTTCGGTATGGTTGCTCCAGACGAGTTTATCCCTATTGCAGAAAAATCTAAACTCATTATTCCTTTAGGAGAGCGCATCATATTAATGGCATTGGATTTTGTTGGGAAACTCAAGAATGAAGGATATGACGCATTAGGTATTTCCATCAATATATCTGGTATTCAGATGCTTAAGGAGGGGTTCGCGGATCATGTCATAAAAATGATTCAGATATCTGGAATAAGACCTGAACTGATCACACTGGAAGTGACAGAAAGTGTTTTTGCAGGAAATTTCGAAGAGATAAACCGTGTGCTTGGTAAACTGCAGGAACTCGGTGTACTCATCGCCATTGATGATTTTGTAACGGGTTATTCTTCATTTTCAAGAGAAGGGGAACTGAATGCGGATATATTAAAAATTGACAAATCATTCATTGATAAAGTGATGCTGCTCGATTCTGAGGACATCATCATTGGAGATATCATCACGATGGCACACCGTCTGAAGCATCGGGTAGTGGCTGAAGGGGTCGAACATAAAGAGCAGAGAACGTACCTGGAAGAGAAGGGTTGTGACAGAATTCAAGGATACCTGATCTCCAAACCTCTTCATGAAGAAGAAGCGATGAATCTATTAAAGGGAAAATAATCTATTCATCCAGAGAAAAGTGGAAGTAGTCCTGGCTTTAAAGAGCAGGTCTGCTTCCACTTTTTTTTGCGAAGAGAATTTATTGAGTTTCCCACTTTTTCTGATGGTTTTATTATAGCTGCCGGGTATGTGCTGAACATAGATTCCATTGCAGAAATTCTCTTGAAGTCCAATTTTAAAAATTAATCTGTATCCGAACTTGTAATAAAATGAACAGACTGTTATACTAAGTAAGTACTTACTAAGATTAGGAGGATCAGAAATGACTACACGTATAAGAATGACAAAAGAAGATAGAAAGAAACAGATTATAGAAAGTGCAATGAATGTTTTCAAGGAGAAGGGGTTCAAAGGAACAACAACAGCAGAAATTGCTGAAGCGGCAAAAATCACAGAAGTGACGCTTTTCAGGTATTTCAGCAGTAAGCAGGAAGTTTATCTTGAAGGTGTAAAACCCTTCATAGTAAAGACTTTGGAAGAAGTCGTTGAAATCTCGTCCAATTTGAATCCGAAGGAGAGACTGCAGGCGATTCTTTTAGATCGGATCACTTTCATATCCGAGAATTATGAAACCATAAAGCTGATACTAAATGAGTCACCTGAACTCAGTGGTATGGGTGTAGAATTATCCAGTGAGATCAGAAAAATTATTGAGAAGAGCATCGGTCAGGCACCCATTAGAGAAGAGATGAGACCACAAGCGGTAAGAATGATCATGGGATCATTGCTCTCATTTCTTTATATGCCTGAAAATAATCCCGAACTCATCAGAAATTACGTGTGCCATATAACGGATATGCTCATAAACAACATGCGAGGAGAAAGCAATGACTAAAATATTTGAGAAAATTGGACAACTGATTGAGAACCATCCGTTCAAAGTACTGCTGACGGCTCTTATGGTCGTGCTGGTGATGCTTATAGGAGCTAGGAACATCTATATGGCAACAGGAAATGACACCTTGGTTGACTCGGAAACGGAAGTATATAAACAGCATGAAGAAATGGAGAATACTTTTGGTGGAGATTCTATTCTAGTGGTTTTCGATGCAGCCTCGGAAAAAGAATTGATGACCGTCGACAATCTCACTAAAATGTGGAATGTCGAGAAAAGAATGGCTTATGATGAGGATATTTATTCCATCATAAGTCCAGGCACCCTACTCCATCAGATGACCATCAAGCAATCGGAACTTATCGAAGAGAAGGTTCTGGAAGCAAGTGTGGGACTTTTGAAGATGGGCACGAACTTAAGTGAAATTGGAAATGCACTTCTACAGAAAGAAGTGCCTGATCCGAAAGAAATGGAAGAAAAACTAAATGGCTTCACGGCTGCAACTTCAAATTTTGATCGCCTCATAGAGGGTCAGAATAAGATCAGTACGGGCATCAACGGACTTTCAAATGGAACATGGAATACAGCAGAAGGGGTCGCTGCCATCAGCGTAAAACTGAAAGAGCTAGGGAGCAGCTTTGAAGGTAATCCACAGATGACCATGCAGCTCACAGCTCTTTCAGAAAATCTTGACAAGAGTGCTTCAGGACTGAAAGAAATGTCTACCAAGGCAAAACAACTTGAAGCTGCGCCTAAGGAAACGGCTACCGCCTTAGATAACATAAAAAACAACCTTGGAAGCGAGACTGCCGCAATGAAAGACAGCCTCAAGGGTGGAATCGCACCAGAAGAGCTGAAAATCATGGCAGAAGGGTTTATTACCATGGGAAAGAATCTCACTGAAATTTCAGGAGCTTTAAGCACGTTCAATGAAAAATCAGACATGATGGAACCAACCCTTCCGAAATCACAGGTGGAAGCAGATCTTCTATTATACGAAGATGGTGCATTAAGATCTATTTTTTCTGATGTAGTGAAGGATGGAACAACAGGGATGATGATTGTGAAGCTGAATGGAGGCGTATCTGATTCAAGAAAAGTCGAAATCATCGAGGACCTGAATCAAGGACTTTCCAATGAAAAATTTGATACTGTATCCTATATCGTTTCAGGTAAACCGGTACTTGACACTTCGCTCCAGTCCGAGATGAAAGTAAATATGATGATCATGGTCGGAAGTGCACTGATTATTATGCTACTGGTACTTGCAGTTGTCTTTAAGGTTCAGTGGAGAATGTTGAGTCTAGGCGTTATACTTGTCTCAGTCCTTGCCACACTAGGATTCATGGGTCACATCAGTGTCCCAGTCACCATGGTCTCCATGGCTGTATTTCCGATTCTCATCGGTCTTGGGATAGATTATTCCATACAGTTCCATAACCGATATGAAGAAGAAGGATCTGTGGTATCCACAGTGAAGCATGTGGGTAAAGCTGTATTTATTGCAGTTCTTGCAACGATACTTGGTTTTCTTTCCTTGTTCATCTCTCCGGTCCCTATGATACAGGATTTCGGCAAGATGCTGACACTGGGTGTATTTATAAGCTTCCTTGGAAGTCTGTTCATACTGCTTCCCATACTTCATATAAGAAATACAATAGGTAATACTTCCACCAGTAAGAAGAGTAAGTCAGGGAATGGATCAAACAGCAGAATGAAGACTATTCTGAGCTCCATGACATCAGGTGTCTTAAAACTGAAATATCCGATACTGATTCTATTTGTTCTACTCTCTGTTGTAGGATTTACAAAAGATTCCAGCATAAGTATTGAAACAGATATGGAATCCTTCATGCCGCAGGAAATGCCGGCACTGAAAGACCTTCATACGGTTCGTGATGTGATGGGTTCTACAGATCAGGTCATTTTATATCTTGAAGGTACAGATCTTGGCAAGGCTGACAGTCTAGAGCAGATTAAGGATACAGGGGATTATCTGGAGAACAGGTATCCTGATGTGATTACTGATGTAAAAACGCTGGCGGACAGTGCGATAATCTTTGCTGGTGATGATACGCTGTCTTTCGAGGAATACGAGAAGACAGCAGAAGAACTCCCAGTTTCGATGTCGCGTATGTTTATTACTGAAGATGGAACAAAGAGTGTGCTGATTTTGAGCATCAAACATCTTCCTACCAGTGAACTGGAAGAGTTTGTGACTTCACTGAAGACAACCATGGAAGATAATTCCATGGATGCGGCCGTGACGGGTAAAAGCATTCTAGACATTGAGATGGTTAAGGGTCTTACAAGCGGAAGACTTGCAATGACTGGACTTGGGCTTGTTCTGGTCTTCACTGCACTGCTTCTCATATACAGAAATCCAGTGAAAGCACTAATACCACTTCTGCCTGTGGTCAGCATCATAGGCCTTTCCAGCGGAATCATGTATCTTGCAGGAATCAGCTATACGCCGATTACAGCAACATTGGGTGCACTGGTACTTGGTATGGGCACAGAGATGACCATCATGCTTATGGAAAGATATATGGAGGAGCGAAAGAAAGGTGAATCCAAAGAGCTTTCGATGAAAAATGCAGTAGGGTCCATAGGAGCGGCAATCCTGGCATCTGGTTTAACTACAGTTGGAGGGTTTTCGGTTCTGATGCTATCAGACTTTGTGATTCTAAGGGATTTTGGACTGATGACAGTGATCAATATTTCATTGGCACTTGTCTCGACGTTCATACTGCTTCCACCGATTCTATACCTTCTTGACCGGTTCCTTTTCTCGAAAAAGGAAAAAAGGCCACGGTTAGTCTGACTGATACTCCAGAAAAACTGACTGCATAATAAATAGAGCTGTTATGTTACTGATTCAAAAGTAATATAGCAGCTTACTTTTTTGAGTGAAAAAATGAATAATCTTCAAAATAAATCTTCAGTTTTTCGAAATAAGTGATATATAGTTTGATGAATATGTTTTTAGAAGTATAATTAATATATTACAGACGAGAGGTGAAGGGAATGAGAGAACTGAAGAGCATTGAGGAAAAAATACTCGATAGAACACTATATCTGATTGGAAAACGAGGCACAGTAAATGTACCAGTAAGAGCTATCATACAGGAAGCTGAAGTTAATATCGGAGCCATTAATTATTATTTCGGTTCAAAGGAAAAGATGCTAACCCATGTGAAGCAGTTTTACATAGAAAACATCATGTCGACAATCGCTCCACTTGATGATGAGTCCCTAGATGATGAACAGAAACTGATTCGCCATGCTAATGAGGTAATGGAGTACTGCATCCGGTTTCCTGGTGTCACAATAATGTTGAAGCATGCATATGAGACAAGTGAGAGCGACGAAATGTCACAAAAAATCATCAGCTCAGCAGTACTCATGGAAGATAAAATGAACAAGGTCCTAGAGCGATACTTGGATGAAGATGAAGAGAAATTCAAAATTAAGAAGATGATTTTCATGTCTTCCATTATTTATCCGACTCATGATTATATAGAGATGAACGCAGAGACAGATATTCTTTATGATGATGAGAAGAGAATAGGATATATTGAAAAAGTCTTAAAACTCATCAGACAGAAAATATAATTGAGTGTACTTGAAGTATTTCATAGTCAAAGCTACGTTTTTTGTGTCAGAGAAAAGAGGTAATTAGTTGAATACGAATTATTATGAACTGATCAGTGAATACAGACCCGTTGATGAGATGGATCTGCTTGTAAAAAAGAATATGATATCATTTATAGAGATGAATAGGGACACAGTACTTACTCGAGAAAATCCCATTGCACACATAACCGCATCATCTGTAATCATCAATGAAGAAAGAACAAAAATGCTCATGATCCATCACAAGATTTATGATACCTGGACCTGGCAGGGAGGACATACTGACGGAGAAGGGGATTTATTAAAAGTAGCACTGAAAGAAGCAGAAGAAGAGACAGGTATAAAAGAATATAAGATACTCGAAGACAAAGATGGGCTGATCAGAAAGCTGGATATCCTCACTGTGAAGACGCATATGAAAAATGGAAAGCCTATCTCCGCACATTTGCATCTCAATGCAGCATTTCTTTTAGAAGCGAAAGAGGAAGATACATTGTCGTTGAACAAAGAGGAGACCAATGGGATTAAGTGGGTTCTTTTTGAGAAAATCAATGAATTGGCTAAGGAGCCTGAAATCACACCAATCTATCATGAATTGATCAGAAGAGGATTATAATCATTAAGATTCCAGAAGAGCTATAGGGTGCGTTTCTGGAATCTTATCTTGATTAAAAATGACAGAATGATGAAATAATTATATCCAATATATGCATTACATGGTATAATAGACTAGTACAATTTAATATAGTTTCTTATGAAGAGTGATGGTAGAGAATTAGCTCAATGACCACACACCAACCTGCATGCAAATGTAAGGTGGTAAAGCTAATATCAATGAGGAGATTATTAAGCTCCTTTAAGGGCTTTTTTTGTTGCCTTGACTTAAGTAGGAACACAATTGCAAAGGAGGAAAAGATGAATATGTACGACGAGACAAAAAGGATTCAAGGTGGGTCCTGTTTTGCAGACGCCATGTTCCGATTCACGGCTACGCCAGAAGCTTATGCGAAGAAAATGGTGCAGCGTGTATTAGAAAAGGAATGGGGTGAAGACTCACCATTTCAGTTTTTTGGTTCAGAAGGATACTTTATCATTGTGAGAGAGGACAAGCCCATCATCATCAAGGACTATGAGTTTGTAGAAAACTTACGCTGTGAAGATGTCCATGGATTTGAAAAATGGTTTATTGAAATCATCAGGAAGATGCAATAATAAAACGCATGGATCTGAACTGACCAAGTGAAATAGCTGACAAGATAAATCAGATTCAAGAAAAACAACTCTCTAATAAGAAAATCCAGCCTCGGCTCCTAAGGTGCCTGAAGCTGGATTTTTCTAACTTTCTGTCACAGGTGATAATGAACTGAAGTTGTTGTTCCATCTTAATCTCATGAATACGGCTCGGAATACTTCATCTAGTCCCAGAGCGAGCCAGATACCCGGTAGACCCATGGAAAGAGAAAATGTGAAGACATAGGATAGAAGAACACCAATGCCCCACATGGAGATCACAGACATGTAGAACGGGAACCTTACATCACCACTTGCCCGTAATGCGTAGACATAAATCAGATTCTGGCTTCTTCCAGCTTCCACGATGAAGTTGTAGAGAAGAACCGTACCTGCAAGGGAAATGATGGCCATATTATCCGTGAGAATACCAAGTAAAGGCACTCTAAAGAGTACAAGGATCGTGCAGAAAAGCATGCTTACAAAAAATGAGACTCTCGATGAGAACTGACAAAGTTCATTGGCTTTACTTCTGGCATTGGCTCCAATGTGCCAGCCGACCATAATTGAAGTGCCTTGTCCCAGGGACACGGAAAATACATAGACAAAACTGACCAGGGTGTTGCTGTAGGAATAAGCTGTGATGGCATTTTCTCCAAGATTTGTGATGAAGATCATCATGACGAACTTTGCCAGAGTATAGGAAATCTGCTCTCCTGCAGCCGGTGCGCCATAGGAGACGATTCTAGGCAGAACTTTTTTGAAGTCCTCTTTAAAATACCTGACATGTGTCTTTCTGAATCCGATCCTGTAGACAATAGTCCCTAGAATGAGTAG
>CAZXUT010000081.1:0-12752 GCA_964643785.1 uncultured Proteiniclasticum sp. | reverse complement strand
GAGTGCCGGCCTGTCACGCCGGAGGTCGAGGGTTCGAGTCCCTTCTGGGTCGCCACTTGCTGGTGTGGCTCAATGGTAGAGCAGCTGATTTGTAATCAGCAGGTTGAAGGTTCGATTCCTTTCACCAGCTCCAGTAGCAAAAAAAACTCACTTTTATAGTGAGTTTTTTATTTTGCCCAAAATTAGAGTATGGTCTTAATTTCAACACAGAATTGTGACCAATCTGTGGAAAACATGGGAGTTATACCCGAGTTATCCACAATGAGGTAAGAGAATAGACGTTTAATTGGCCATACAGTGTGGATAACTTTATAAAACCTGAATGTAATAATAGACCAAAAAACTAGTTTCAGGAGTTGATTCTGACGACATAGAAAAAAGCCTAGGTTTAACCCCAGGCTTTTTTTGTTCTCTCATGATTCTTTTTTATCCGCAGGTCCTGACCTAAAAACTTATATAGGTTAAAATCTCCTACAAGGCGGGAATAGATACGTTCATCGTATTTGTTTTTAAGGTTCTCCAAGGTCAGATTTGTTGAAATGATCATCTTTTTCTTTCGAAGCAGCTTGGTGTTCAGGAAATTGAACAGCTCCACTTTTGAGAACTCCGTGCTAAGTTCTGTACCAAGATCATCAATAATAAGAAGATCGCAGTTCAAAAGGAGGTCAAGCAGTTCAAAGTTATCATTGAACTTAACATCTTTCAGATTCTGGATTAGACCATCTGCTGTGCGATAGACCACAAGAAAACCGGCATCAAGCAGTTCTTTGGCAATGCAGCTGGAAAGGAAGGTTTTTCCGGTTCCCGGGCTACCATAAAACAGCAGATTACTGCTTATGTTTTTAAAATTCCTGATATAGCTCAGACTCGATTCCAATATGTTCGACATATTTTCCTTCGGAGAAATCGGATAAGCACCTTCTTCATTCTCATAAAGCTCAAGCTTGAAATGATCGAAGGTATACTCTCTGATCAGATCATTGAAGTCAGAGGTGCGGTGGTAGACATCGATAAGATTCTTTTTGTAGCATGTACATTTATCCTGCCTGATGTATCCGGTATCCTGACATTTGCTGCAGGTGTAGTGCTGCTCAAGATAATCCAGTGGATAACCTAAACTGCTTAGAATTTCAAGACGTTTCGCCCGAAGGTCCGTGATCTCATTTTTGAGCTTCGGAAATTCTACCTCGTAACTCACATTTCTTTTAAAATTCAACATCGCAAGTTCCATGCTGAGCTTAGCGATCTTATTTTCTATGTAAGCAAGTTCAGGTGCCTTAGCTTCGACTTCTTCTTTTCTTTTCAGTAAAGACAGTTTCTCTTTTTCTCTTAACTCCTCATATTTCTTCATGATGAGTCCATGGTAACCTTTTATCATTTATCCCACCCCAATAATTTTCTTTCAAGGTCGTCATAATCGTATTCACGCTCTGTAAAATCCTTGTTCTGATTCTGAGTTTTTTTGGATTTGGTACTTCTTGGTTTCTTTTCATTGGTTTCGATATCCTGAAGTGTTTTGATGCCATCTTTGAGCCAGGATCTCAGAATTCCATTGATATAGCCCATTTCGACTTTTCCTAAAGTGTTGAAGCTGATGTCACAGGCTTTTAGGATCATATCGGTGGTGAATCCATAAGTGTAGATCCATTTTTCAAGCATATCTTCCTGTGGCTTTGGCACATCACGATCGCTGATACCGAGATAGGTTAATATTTTTCTGTAATTCATCCATTTCTCTTCATGCTTCTTGATATTCTGCTGGGCTAGTTCTGCTGTCTTTATTCCCTGACTGTCCCAGTTGATGGCGACGGTCTCTATGTATTTCATGCTGGTCTTGCCTTTTAAGACACAATGCTGGACAAGCAGGATAATCACTTCTTCAGAGAGTACATATTTTTCTTTGAAGTAGAGGAATTTTTCCGCTTCAGATGAAGAAAGTGGGCGGCCCATCAGCATGGATATTTCCTGAAGCATGGGATGCATTGGTTCTGATGCTTTCTCAGGTTCCTTTGTGGTGATGGTTTTGGCTTCAGTTTTCTTCTGTGATTCTGAAATTGTGACGTGAGGACTGACAAGACTCTGGCTTTCTTTGATTTCGATGGACATACTTCCATGAGCATCGATGGTGTGAAGGGAAACCAATCCCACCTGATCCCAGTATTCCAGTGCTTTCAGGATATCAGTCTCAAGAAGACCTAAAATATCCGCAAGAAAGGTGGTGGATACGCCGTCTTCTCCGAGCTGTGTGTATCGAAGAAGAGTGATATACACTTTGACATATTCGCCTCTGGCTTTGGGCATATAATAATCCACAAAATTTGCGGATAGAATAACTACATTCGATTTATAAGGTCTAAGCATAATGGTGCTCATTTAAATATCTCCCCGTTTGTGTGATAAGAAAATTATAACAAATAACAGCAGGAAAATTCATCTCCAGACAAATTTTCTAAGCTTTAAGTAAAAATATGGGGCCTTTTAAAGGCCCCATTCTATTTATTACGATATGACATTGGGATCCTTAAGTGGTATGGTTGTCACCACAGAATCCTTTCTGAAGTTGAAATTTTTCCAGAGCTGAAATCTGTCGACTTTAAATTTACTGCCTGCGCTTTTCTTCAGGACATTCTGGAAACTGCTCAAGTCTTTTGTAATTCCACCGTTATAAAGGACAAGCTGAACCGTATCTTTTGATTCGATTTCCTCTTCATCTCTGACAGCAAAGCCATGGAGTCCGAGCATTGTATTGAAGTTACGGGAGAGGCTTTTCACATACCCGAAATTACTCACTTCAAGGCCGATGGTTTTTGTGCTTTCATCGAAGGACAGGTTTCCTTGAACATCAATTTTGAAAAATTTGATGGGCTTGGTAATCTCGTTTATGATTTCTTCAAGTTTTGTTAAGTCCGGATCTTCAATGGTTTCAAGAACTACTCCATAAAATGATGTTTTCTTTTTCGGCTTTATTTTTTTTATAAGATTTCTGGTGGAACTCTCTATGACTTTACCTGATTCCTTGTCAAGAAGTGCTACAAGATAATATTTCATCTACTGCTGCCTCCGCATATGTTTTTTTTCATTATATCATAACTTTCAGGGCATGTTTGATTTTGTCTTCCACCAGAAGCTTACGGATATGGTCTATATTGTGAATGATACTTACCGTTGATTAAGTTGGAATGCCGTATCCCTTGAAACTGCTATACTTCCTCCATTATATGAGCTAGGGTAAAGTTTGTAATAAATACCAGTATAATAAAAAGATTTATGATATAATATATTGTGGTAATTCAACATGGGGTAATCGAAGAAAAGGCTTGAATGTCATCAGATTTGAAAAATGCAGAAGAAGGTACCCATGCCTCGGGAAAAGCCTGTAAAAGTAAGAATAGTAAAGGTGGAAAAAATGGATAAATTAATTATAAATGGTGGACAGAAATTACATGGTGAAGTGGAAATCAGTGGGGCGAAGAATGCTGCGGTTGCGATTTTACCTGCGGCGATCATGGTAGCCCATGGAATCAGCGAGATAGAAAACATTCCGGATATCGATGATGTCCATTGTCTGGAAAGAATCATTGAATCCATAGGTGGGAAAATCGTGAAAAATGGAACCACATATTCTATAGACTGTACTGGGGAGCTCAAAGTTGTGGCTGATACAGAAGATGTAAGAAAGATGAGAGCATCTTATTATTTAGTTGGCGCACTTCTTGGAAGATATAAGAGCGCAAAGGTGGAACTTCCTGGAGGATGTGCGATCGGTGTAAGACCTATGGACCAGCACATCAAAGGTTTTGAAGCGTTAGGCGCTAAAGTGACCATGGACCATGGTTCCATCACAGTCAAAGCGGACAGACTGATCGGAACCAATATCTTTTTTGATGTGGTTTCAGTAGGAGCCACAATCAATGTCATGCTTGCGGCAACGCTGGCTGAGGGTCAGACCATCCTTGAAAATGTGGCAAGAGAACCTCATGTGGTTGATGTTGCTAACTTTTTAAATACAATGGGTGCTGATATCAAAGGTGCTGGTACAGATGTGATCAGAATCAATGGCGTGAAAGAGCTGAACGGCTGCACGTACAGTGTCATTCCTGACCAGATAGAAGCGGGCACCTACATGATCGCTGCAGCGGCATGCGGTGGAGAAGTGACCATCAAAAACATCATTCCAAAGCATATGGAATCCATTTCTGCAAAACTGGAAGAGATGGGTGTCATCATAAAAGAATACGATGACAGTCTTGTCGTCATTTCAGATCCGAAGAATCTGAAATCATGCAATGTCAAAACTTCACCGTATCCTGGTTTTCCAACAGATGTTCAGCAGCCGATGAGTGTGCTTATGAGTATCGCTAAAGGTAGAAGCATCATCAATGAGAGTATCTGGGAATCGAGATTCAAACATATGGATGAACTGAAAAAAATGGGTGCTTCTGTCCTTGTTGAAGGAAGAACGGCAATCATTGAAGGAATAGATAAGCTTTCTGGTGCCAATGTACGGGCAACAGATCTAAGAGCTGGGGCAGCAATGGTTATTGCTGGTCTTATTGCTGAAGGCAAGACAGAAATCAGTGACGTTGAACATATCTATAGAGGATATCCAAATATTGTACAAAAGTTTGAAGCTTTAGGTGCAAATATTTCTGTCATAAAGTTGTAGGAAGTGTAAATATGGTTTTTTGTTCATTGTATAGCGGTTCCAGCGGAAACAGTATTTTTATCGGTTCAGAAAATACAAAAATACTTGTGGATGCGGGATTGACTGGTAAAAGTATAATCAGCGCGCTGGAAAACATTGGTGAAAATCCTTGCGAACTGAACGGGATTTTAGTAACCCATGAACATAGTGATCATGTGAAAGGTGCAGGTATACTTTCAAGAAAATTTGACCTTCCGATCTATGCAAATGAAAAGACATGGATTGCCATGGAAAGATCTCTTGGAAATATCAGACCGCACAATATAAAGATTGTTGAGAAGGATTTTACCGTCAGAGACATGGAAATCTCTTCCTTCAGAGTTCCCCATGATGCGGCAGCCTGTAGAGGGTATACCGTTACACAAGGTGGAAAAAAAATCAGCATTGCCACTGATATAGGAGTCTTTACAGAAGAAATCAGAAGAAGTATTCTGGAGTCCGATCTGGTGCTTCTTGAAAGTAATCATGATGTTGAAATGCTGAAGTTCGGTCCTTATCCCTATGATCTGAAAAGAAGAGTGCTAAGCGAGGTAGGACATTTATCAAATGTGGATGCCGGGAAAGCTGCACTGGAAATTCTTAAGTATGGAAAAAAGAAAATCATCTTAGGTCATTTATCAGGAACCAATAATATTCCGGAGCTTGCGTTTAAGACTGTGGAGAATATTTTTTTTGAAGAGAAGCTCTCCATAGGTCAAGGGCTTGATGTGGATCTTGCGCTGGCAAGCAGATTCAGACCCTCAAGTTATACGGAGGTATAGACATGAAAATAATGTACAGCTGTCTTGAAGACTACGAGATGGTAATTGATGATTTTATTATCGAGAATGAAACCTTTCCTGTTATAGAAGAGGATGAAGATCACATTTGTGATTACTGCAAAAAGAAATCTGCCTATCGGCTGAGAAAAATAGAAGAAGTGGCGGACAAGAGCAATAGCATGGTATAATGACAAAATAAAATTACAAGTTTGAAGGAGAATAGAGAATGAATTTATACAAGAGCTGGAATGACATGGTTGTAGACTATGTGAAAACAAAGGGAGAAAAAGCGTTTTGGGAGGAATATTCCAAGGTTGAAGGTGGAATTTACACAAAGATTCTTGATAATCCTTATGAAAAGTTTACATATAAAATCGGTGATCTTGCAAAAGAAATGAAATCAACAAATGAGTTCGTCATGGGATTCACAGATGGAATCAATGATTCCTTGAATACACAACTGGATCTTGAAAATATCGGTGCTGAGGATGAAATCACACTGGATATCAATCTGGAGAAGCTGTATTATAATATGCTGGATGCAAAAGCGGAATATCTATATGAGATTCCTGCGTGGGAAAATATTCTCACTGAAGAAAAGAGAGAAGAAATTCAGAAAGAACTGAAAAATTCCAGAACCGTAATAAATGAAGAAAAGATCGGCAGAAACGACCCATGTCCTTGTGGAAGTGGCAAGAAATATAAAAAGTGCTGTGGTAAAGTTTCATAAATAATACCAGATAATAGGACATATTGACATTGTATGGAAGACTTCGTAACTTATGGTAGCGGAGTCTTTTTATTTTCTTATTTTTTTCATAAGAAAAACTGCTTTTTTCTTTTTTGATACCACTTGAATCTTATTGAAGCGTATCATGTTATGTAATGACGTAGTTAAGGAGATGAATAGAAAGGGATGATAGTGGACAGCTACTTGAAAAAACTGAAACCCATAAGTATTCTTCTCATCATGACACTCTTTTTTAGTGCCTGTGGAATAAAAGAAGAGGAAATCATAGATGAGCCAAAAAACGAGACTGGAACTTCACTACCCGAGAAAGAAGTGGAAACCTACAAGGAATTCACCAGTTCATCAAAGGGACTGTCGATTCTGGCAACTGATCTATGGAAGACAGATTCGACCCTTCATGAGGAATCAGATCTGTCATTATATAATGAAGCGTATCAATCCTATCTGATTATGCTAACGGATGATAAGAGTTCTTTTCCTGATGACATGAATATTGATCTCTATAGCGAGCTAACAGCTACCGCTGCAATGAAAGATCTTGAAGAGGCAGATGTGACTGTCAGTGAAACTATGCAGGTGGAGGGGCTCGAGGGCAGAAAGTTCCATGTGAATGGGCTTATCGACGGGACATCAGTAACATACCTGTTTCTCATACTGGAAAATGGGGATGAATATATCCAGGTGATTCTCTGGAGCTTCACTGAAAATATAGAGAATAACAAAGCATATTATGATGATCTTATAGAATCAGTTAAAGTACATGAGGTGGAAATTGATAACTAGAGCGAATATTGATATCATAGCGGTGGGAAAGCTTAAAGAGGAGTTCTTGAGAAATGCACAGGAAAAGTTTCTTAAGGATCTGAATCAGCGATCCCGCATCAATGTTATTGAGATAAAAGACGAGAAAACAAAAGAAGGTGCGTCGGATAGAGAACTTGAACGCGTGAAGAATATTGAGGGAAAGAGTATCCTTAAACATCTTGATCCGAGAGGGAGAATCATCGCGATGGATCTTAGCGGAAAGAAAACATCGAGTGATGAACTGAGTAAGATACTAGAATCTGAGCTGATGGATGGACAGAAGATCCAGTTTATCATCGGAGGAAGCCTAGGTATTTCTGAGGAGATTCTGGCTATGGCTCATAAAAGGATTTCCTTTGGTGCCATGACCTATCCGCATCAGCTTTTTAGGGTGATGCTTCTGGAAGAACTGAAAAAGTCGATTTAGGGATGGCCCTAAGAGTAGAGGAGATGTAAGAAATCATGAGCGAGGTTAGAATGACTAGAAGAAAAAGACAGAGATATAAGGTATATCTTGAAGGACTGAATCTGCTGCTGTTTCTATTTGGAGCATTTGTGTTGATGGAACTGATTTTGAGGGTGAATACGGAATCGATTTTTTTTAATGCAGGACTGATATATTCCTTTCTTTTTGCTGGGGTGGGTTCCCTGGCAGTCTACCTGATTGCAGGATTTTTCAAAGGAGGTGCAAGGACAGCTGTCATCAGTGCTGCACTGGTCTTAGTGACACTGCTTTTTGCATCACAGCTGATTTATTATAAGATATTTAAAACATTTTATACTGTATATTCTGCCGGAAACGGTGCGCAGGTACTGGAATTCATCAATGATATTTTCTTTGCCATGGCAAAGAACGCGGTATGGCTGATTCTACTCTTCCTGCCACTCATTGTCTTTGTGATTCTGGTCAGAAAAAGCGGCAGATCCACTTATTCATCGAGCTGGAAAGAAAGAGGGATGCTGACGCTGATGCTCGTTATTTTCTTTGGTGGAGCCCTTGGTGGAATCCATCTGGGTGATAAAGAAGTCAATTCCGCCTATGACATGTACTACAGAAACAACTATCCGGTAGCTTCAGTGAATCAGCTTGGTCTCATGACAAGCATGAGAATAGACCTTCAGAGAACGGTATTCGGTTTTGAGCCGACTCTTGCACCACCACCAATGGTAGAGGTTCCTGCGGATTCAGAGAATCCGGGATCATCAGAAGGTGAAGAACCAGTGGAGACACCTGGAGAAGTAGAAACTCCAGTGGAAGAAGCACCCATCGTTTTTGAAGAGAATGTGATGGATATAGATTACGAAACCATCATCAATGAGACAACAAATGAAGATCTGAAAAACATGCATATCTATTACAGCAACCGACAACCGACCATGGAAAATGACTATACGGGAAGATTTGAAGGATACAATCTTATTCTGATCACAGCAGAAGGATATTCCCATTATGCTGTGAATGAAGAAGTGACTCCTACTTTATACAAGATGCAGAATGAAGGATTCAATTTCACGAACTTCTACAATGCGATCTGGGGAGTAAGCACTTCCGATGGAGAGTATGTAGCGACTACAGGTCTTATTCCAAAAAGCGGAGTATGGAGCATGTATAAATCAGGTGCCATCTCCATGCCTTTAACCATGGGGAATCAGCTAAGAGAGCTGGGGTATAAGACGATGGCTTATCATAATCATACCTTTGATTATTACAATCGTGATATTTCTCATCCGAACCTCGGATATGAATACAAGGGACTTGGAAACGGACTGGATGTCAGGGCGTCCTGGCCGGAGTCAGATCTAGAGATGATGGAGGTTACAACAGACGAATATATGAACGATGTGCCTTTCCATACCTACTATATGACGGTATCAGGGCACATGAGATATTCCTTCTCAGGAAACTTCATTGCCAACAAAAACAAAGACCTTGTTAAGGACCTGCCATATACTGAGGCTGGTAAAGCCTATATGGCCACTCAGATCGAGCTGGACCGTGCGCTTGAACATTTACTCAAGAAACTTGAAGAAGCCGGTGTGGCTGATAAGACGCTCATAGCAATCAGTGCCGATCATTATCCCTACGGACTGGAGATGAATGAGATCAGTGACCTTGCAGGACATGAAGTGGAGTCCAATTTTGAACTCTACAAATCGAGCTTCATCTTGTATGCAAAGGGAATGGAACCAGAAACCATTGACCGACCAGTATCAAGCCTAGATATCATTCCAACCATCTCAAATCTCATGGGACTTGATTACGATTCAAGACTCATGATGGGGATCGATATGTTCTCAGAGAGTGATCCCATGGTGATTTTCAACAACAGAAGCTTTATCACAGATAAGGGAAGATATAATTCTGTGACCAAACAGTTCACCTTGAATGATGGGGTCTCGATGACAGACGAGGAAATCGCAGAGTACAGAAAAGCTGTATCCAGTGAGCTGGAACGTCAATTCTACTACTCAGCTATGATTCTTGATACAGACTATTATTCCTTAGTCATCGACCGCTAAGAAGAAAAAGAAAGAAAAGCAGGAAACTGATAAAAATGAGGCATATCCAATGGATAAGCCTCATTTTAATATCTTAAGAAAGGGTGAAGGTTTAAGGATAATTTTGATGTGAAGTCATGAAACCCCTAGAATAGAAGATATAGACTGGAAATAATCCAAAAGATTAGAAAAATGCATGTAAGTGATTGGAGAAAAAACATGAAGATTAGTGTAATAGGATGCGGCAGATGGGGATCGTTCATTGCCTGGTACCTTGATAGGACAGGCCATGAAGTGACTCTTTATGCGAGAGCATCATCAGAACATATGAAGCGTTTTAAAGAAGAAAGAACCAATGGTCTTGTGACTTTACCAGAAACGATAAGACTTGAAACGAATCTCAAGACGACACTGGAATCGGAAGTGATCATTATTTCAGTACCCTCACAGAGTCTGAGGTCATTGATGGAGGAAATTAAAGTTCATGGAGCCAGAAATAAGACCTTTGTGTTATGCATGAAAGGTATGGAGATTTCCACTGGTAAGAGGCTTACTGAGGTCATGGACGAGTATATGGAAAGCACTTCAGTGGCTGCAGTATGGCTTGGACCAGGACATGTTCAGGAATTCTATAGAGGTATTCCTAATTGTATGGTCATTGATTCCAGTGATGAAAAGGTGAAGGAGATGCTGATCGAATCATTTTCATCCGATCTGATCCGTTTCTATTATGGAAATGATCTCATCGGAAATGAAATCGGAGGAGCGACAAAGAACATCATCGGCATTGCAGCCGGTATGCTTGATGGGCTAGGCCTGTCTTCTCTTAAAGGGGCACTCATGTCAAGAGGGACCAGAGAAATCTCAAGGCTCATTGAAGCCATGGGAGGGAATGTACTATCTGCCTATGGATTATGTCATCTGGGGGATTACGAAGCCACTGTCTTCTCCAGTTTCAGTCATAACAGACAATTCGGAGAGAACTTTGTCAGAGGCGAAGAGTACATCTCTCTTGCAGAAGGATACTATACGGTTGAAGCCATTATGAAAATATCAGAAGAACATCATGTGGATCTGCCGATATGTAGAGCAGTTCATGATGTCTTATATAGCGGTAAGAATCCAAAAGAGACCCTGAATGGTTTATTTGTCAGAAGTCAGAAAGAAGAGTTTTAAAACCGTTGGGTAGAAAGCCATATCATGAAACCACTCCATCAGTGAGATGAGAAGAAAGATGATAAACTGCTGCAGTACTTCCTTAAATTAGGTAGTCTGTTTCCGGTGGAGCAAATTCTCCTTCCCAAAATTGCGCGAAAATAGTACAAAAAACCTTGCGCCTTTCTGAAATTCATTATAAGATATATATGTTAGTTAATTAACAAACAGACTAACATACCTCAATGGGGGAAAACTTATATTTAATGGAGGGGAAAACATGAATAAAATCTTATCATTACTATTGAGTGCGTCTATGGTTTTAGGACTTGCAGCATGCGGAAAAGACCAGGAAACACCAGAGACACCAACAGAGACACCAGTTGAAGAAGGGGAGACCCTAACTGGTAAAGGAGAAGGGTACGGTGGAGAAGTAACAGTTACTGTTACAAAGAATGGAGATAAAATAACAAAGGTTGTAGCAGAAGGTCCGGACGAAACTGTAGGAGTAGGTACACCTGCGCTGGAAGAGCTGCCTGCTAAATTTGTGGAAGCCAATTCAGCAGACGTAGATGTCATCGCTGGAGCAACAGTTACAAGTAAAGGTCTTATCTATGCTATGAAGAATGCACTGGATCCCGATGCGAATCCATGGCCGATTGTTGAAGCGGAGAAAGATCCACTAAATCTTGAAGCATCAGATGTTCAGCTCGGTTTCGGAATTTCAAATCTTGGAAGAAAAGGACCCGGAGCAGATGATACAGAGACACAGGTGTGGAGCATCAATGAAGTTCTTGCAAGTGTACTCTTTGACGGAGACGGAAAAGTAGTGCATCTTCTTGTAGATCAGGTTGAAGTTGCAACACCAAACTACGATGGAGAAGGAATGCCTCATTTCAGTGGATGGCCTGGACAAGGCGGATACAACATCGACGAGAACCATGATGAAAAGGTTGATGGTGTAACTGATGATACTGAAGAGAATTTCATAGCTGAAGTAGAAGCCTGGATGACCAAAGGTATGAGAGGCGAAAACTACAAGATGGGCATGAGCACATGGGCAGAACAGATGAATGCCTATGAAGAGACATTTGTGGGAATGACTGTAGATGAAATAGAAGAATGGTTTGAAAAATACACATCTGACAGAAACGGACGTCCACTTAAGGATGGAGCCGAAGATGCAGAAGACAAAGCGAAGTATGACGCACTTAGTGATGAAGACAAAGCGATGCTAGCAGATGTGACAACTTCTGCTACGATGAGTCTTAATGATGCTCATGGAAACATCATTGCAGCAATTCGTAATGCATATGAGAACAGAATGGGTCTTGAAATAACGGAAGCGGAAGCTGCAGGGCTAGGCGTATCCTTTATGCCAAGAGTCGGACCTGGAAAAGACGATCAGGATGTACCTGTATACAGTCTTAATCAGGTATTCGCAAACACATTGTTCGATGCAGATGGTAAAGTGGTTGCCATCCATATAGATCAGCTAGAAGTGGCAACACCAAACTATGATGGTGATGGAATGCCTCATTTCAGCGGATTCCCAGGCCAGGGTGGATACAATTATGATGAAAATCATGACGAAAAAGTAGACAGCATGACCGAAGACACAGAAGAGAACTTCTTCAGTGAAATAGAATCATGGGTAACCAAGAGAGCCAGAGGTAAAGATTACAAGATGGGTATAAGCACCTGGACAGAACAGATGGACGGCTATGAAGAAGTGTTTATCGGTAAAACTGTTGATGAAATAGAAGAATGGTTTGCCAAGTACACTTCTGACAGAAACGGACGTGCATTGAAAGATGGAGCCGAAGATGCAGAAGACAAAGCGAAGTATGATGCTTTAAGCGATGAAGACAAAGCAATGCTTGCAGATGTGACAGCTTCAGCGACCATGAGTTTAAATGATGCTCATGGAGATATCATTGCAGCTATCAGAGCTTCTTATGAAAATAGAGTAGTGATCAATCTGTCTGTAAAATAATAAAATGATGAAATATCCGGATGCCTTGATGTGCTATCCGTCAAGAGGACAGTGAAATAAAATAAAAGTTTGCACAGTGCT
>CAZXUT010000080.1:0-13121 GCA_964643785.1 uncultured Proteiniclasticum sp. | reverse complement strand
ATTTACTGCATTGACGCTTACTGCAGAATACAGCCTTGTATCCGATTGGGTGAAAATAGAGGACTGGTCTGCTTTAATGGATGTTGTACCTGCAATGGAAATGCCCTTATTGTATTTGACGATAATTTCAATAGCGCTGAACATTACCCCTATTCTTCTTGATCTGAGAAAAAGAGAATAACTCGATTTACTAGGCTATATTATTTTGAACATGTTTATTGACTCAACCGAAGTAATAAATGATTCTACCAGAGGAGGCTGAAGTATGAAAAAGATTCTATTGTCGTTTTTATTAATTATTCTAGTCCTATCAGTGACTGGTTGTATCAGAACAGACTTTAACCATTTACTGATTGAGCCTCGATATGATGAAGCACAATATCGTTCTGAAATCGGGAATTTATTTTATGAGACAGATAAAAAAATTGGAATTACAACGTCTTTTGGATTCTTCATTTATAATTTAGATACAGATGAGTTAATTACAACTTTTGCCCTTGATGAAAAGAAAGCCTTTGGAGAAGACTTTTTCGTTGAAGCTCAACTAAGTAAGGACGAAAAATCTATTATATTGTATGACTACTCGTCTATGGAAGTCATCGATGATTATCATTATAAGTATGACCTCAAAACAGATACCTTGCTTCGAGTAGACCAAAAGGTTGACCTTGATGAATTGTACCCGCTACCAGACCAAGACCGTAACACTTTTGAAACGAGTGATTGGACAGCTCAGGATTTAGCCTATTACCCACCCAGCTCTGATACTGTTTACTATCCTTTTAAAAATATTGAATAAATAATCATGAATAAACACAAAACAAAAGGGATTCTGAATCCCTTTTGTTTTGCCTGAATTTCATCATTATTCATATACAGAGCCTTAAAAAAAGAAGAAGACTTTACAAAGCTTCTTCTTAAACTACAATATTCTTTTTACACTCTATACTGATTTGCAAATTAAGGTGCCATGAATTCAACTTTGATTCTGTCCGGATCCTCGAAAAACACTGCATAATAATCGTCTCCTCCAGCAAAGGGATGTCGATCCTCATAGAGGATATTGATTCCTCGATGAATCAGTTTTTCTGTCATCACATCCACCTCTTCACGTGAATCTGCATGAAAGGCCAGATGATTCAGCCCCACTCCGCATCTATGATATGGAATCTCAATGTATCTCTCTTCTGTCTGAACGAAGACGATATAAGAATCCTCTAGTCTATAGCTTTTTCCTTTCTCCCATTCCTGATAAAGATCATATCCTAATTCCTGAAGGAACCAGCTCCAGAATTTTATTGACTGCTCAAGATCTGAAACATATAGTTCGATGTGATGAATTCTTCCTTTAGCCATGATGGTCTCCTTGCTCTCTGATATAAATATTTTTATCTTTATTAGTAACTCTATGATGTCATTTATTCTGATTTCTCTACTCGTCCTGCTTTTATAAGCACTTCAGCTGACGCCCCATCTATAATGCCTCCAGCGGCATCTGTAGGACCGTCAGCTCCGTCAAAGCCCAATGATAAGAATACTGATGCTTAAGTATTTCAATACCCTTGGCGCACGATAAGGCTAGTTCTCAGCTGCTTGTGCCTTTTCTAATTCAATCACTTTTTTAGTGCACTTATCCACTTCGTCTGCTTTTTACTTCTTTTGACTTTCCTGATACTTTCTGAGTTCATCAACCGCAAGATCGATAAGCTCTGCTACTGTGTAATTCGTTGTCCCTGGAATCTCCACATTGCATCTGTTAAGTGGAATGAGGATTTTCATGGCCTCAGAATTCCCCACTGATAGTGAGATCCCCTGAGTGATTTCTCCCATAATCGAATTAGGAATCACAATTGCGATTGGTCCCATAATGACATCCATTTTCCCAGCATTGACTATGATGGCATTCTCTCCAGTAGCCCCTGTTCTTGCACCTGCTTTGATCATCCCAGCTGTTGCGAGGGCATTGGTTCCTAAAGCTATAATATCGATATTATTCAAATCCAATTTCAATATTCTCTCTATCAAAGACTTCCCTATTCCTCCACCTTGACCATCTATAACTGCTAATTTTAGCATCTTGTTCACCCTTTCATTTTCTGAAATTCTTACTACAATTATACTCTATCTGGCTTTTCTGTTATTCTGCTTTTCATTTGATCCATGATCATGGATCAGGCTTCACCGATGGCAATGCTGATTGCACTACTTTCATCAGAATCTTCTTTTGGTAATCCATAACCTCTTCTTACAGTAACATTCTCTGGAAAATTGTCACTGTATGCAGCAAACGCATTTACAATCGAAGCCCCTGTCGGCGTGATCAGTTCTCCTGATAGATTATTCTGGAATGTCGGATACCCATGTAGAAGAATTTCAGTCATGGGTGCAGGAATATTCAATTCCTTGTTTGGAAGGCTTATTTTCCCATATCCAGTGTTCAGGGTATTTACCCACACCTGTTGAACATTAAAGTATTTGCACCCAAGAGAAAAGCCGATCGCATCAATGATTGTATCGATCATCCCTTCATAATGAAAGTCTACCTGTTTCAACCCTATCTTATGGGCTTCCGCTTTACTATGAAAAAGCGCATGAAGAATTCTAAGTGTTCCCTTCTTAATTTCTCCATCCAGTGATGATTCTTCAATTCCAGCTAAAACATCAATTGCACTAAGCTTATCATAATTGTTCTCTGAACTTACTGCTATTGTATTGAAATAAACAACTCTCTTCCCTTCAGAATTATGCTCTCTCAAAACGAGCTTATAATCATCTTCGTTCAGAATGGAGCTCACCGCCTGATTCAGTATTTCAAGGTCAAGACCCAAACTGATAAATGCGCCGATGAGTGTATTTCCGCTCAAGCCTTTACTTCCATCTATATATAGCGTAGTCACATTACTTACCACCTTCATTTACTATCTATTCAAATTTTACCATATCCTCAAAATATTCCATAGAAAAATACCCTGCAGATATTGGATTTAAGTGTCACTTCACTCAATATCTGCAGGGTATCTGTATTTCACTTTTACGCATATCTGATTGCTTATTTAAATAATCCTTATCATTGAATCAACTAGTTTCTTCGTCTCCTCATTCTTCGGATTTTCCATAACCTGTCTTCTTTCACCTGCTTCTACTACTCTTCCTTGGTGCATGACAATAATCCTATCGCAGAAATCAGATGTCAACTGAAGATCATGGGTTATGAATAGTATCGCCATGTTTTTTTCTTCCTTCAGTTTTTTTAATAAATGAACGATCTGAGCTTGAATCAGAACATCAAGAGAACTGGTCGCCTCATCACAGATAAGAAGTTCAGGTTCACATATAATCGCCCTGGCTATGGCAACGCGTTGACATTCACCACCACTTAGTTCTGAAATCCTCACCTTCGCGTAAGACCTCTTAAGTCCTACATAGTCAAAGAGTTCCAACGCTTTTTCTTCAAGAACAGGAGGACTCCATAGATTATATGATCTCGCACCCTGCATCACGCCTTCCATTACACTGTCTCGAGGATCAAAAGAATCCTGAGGATTCTGGAAGATCATCTGAAGGGATTTTCCTATTGGTTTCAGTCTGAATTCCTTTTTGATTTCTCGTCCTTTATACACAATTTTTCCATGATCTTCTCTGATTAATCTTGAAACAATTCCCGCAACTGTACTTTTTCCTGACCCGCTCTCTCCTACAAGGGCAAGGCATTCTCCCTTATCAATAGAAAAACTCACATCATTTACTGCTGTATGAACAGACCTTCGATTTCTGAAACTCTTCGTCACACCATGCAATTCAAGTAACCTCATCACATCAGATCCCCCATTCTTATACACTTAACTTTATGAGATGAACTGACATAGGTTTCATGAATCTCCATTTCCTTGCATTTCTTTATGCAGTAAGGACATCTGGCTCCAAAAGCACAACCAGTAATTTCTTCTAGAAAGGAAGGAGGAACTCCGCCCAGCCCTTTCGATATGGTCCCATTCCCCTTGGGTATAGCCTCAATAAGCGCTTTGGTGTAAGGATGTAGTGGATTCGTCAGAATCTCTTCTTTCGTCCCATATTCAACAATTTCACCTGCATACATTACAGCAATCTGATCTGCAAGATGTGAGAGTATACCAAGATTATGTGATATGAGTATCATCGATAGATTAAACTGTTCCTTAAGCAGCTTCAACTGGTTGACAACCTGATACTGCGCAGTTCCATCAAGTGCGCTGGTAGGTTCATCTCCTAGAAGCAATTTTGGTCTGTTCAGAATGGATACCGCTATGGCAACTCTCTGAGCCATCCCTCCACTCAATTCAAAAGGATAAGACATAAGGATTCTTTCGGGGTCATCAAGAAGAAGTGAGGACATGATGGATGAAGCAATCTGATCACTTTCCTTGCGTCCTATTTTCTGTCCATGCGTACAAAGCGTTTCATTGACCAGAGATGAGATTTTACATGTAGGGTCCATGGACAGCATGGCATTTTGTGGAATCATTGAGATTTGATTGCCGCGTAGTTTTCTCAATTCTTTCTGAGTGGTTTCAGTAAGTTCTTCTCCCTGAAATCTGATATTTCCCATACTATGAATCTCCCTGTTCTCAATTCTCATAAGCGAACGTAGAAGTGTTGTCTTTCCGGAACCGCTCTCTCCTGCAATCCCTAAAACCTCTCCTTGTCTGACATCAAAGGAAACATTCCTTACAACCCTTACCTTCCGGTAAGAAACAGTCAGATCTTTCACCTCAATAAGTACCTCTTCCTTCTTCATTAGACCACCTCCTTGAAATAAGGTGAAAACCTTATTCATGTCCTTATGCTTTTTATTCATGAGTGGAAATTAAGGTTTCAGAACAATGAATATTTAGTCCTCCAGAGATACGTCAGCATCGAGAAGATAGTATTCTGACGGATTGGTTTTCAATCCCTTCACCTTTTCGTTCATGACATAATAATACTTGGAATGACCAATTACAATAAACCCTGTATCTTCAATAATTCGTTCTTGTACTCTTTTTGCGATCTCTGTTCTCTTTGCTATGTCAAATTCTTCTTCCAGTGTATTTATCAACTCGTCCACTTCGTCATTGGAGTAGTTTCCATAATTACTGCTTCCATCTGTCTTAAATGCAATGCTTGCAAAATACTGTGGATCCCCTGTAGGCACCATGGTGAAGCTGACCAGCATAAGATCGAAATCTCCAGTCTTCTGGTGTTCATTCACAGATTCATGCACTTCCACGGAAATATCGATTCCCACTTCTTTTGCAGCTGAAGCAAAACTGTTGCTGTAGCTAGGCAATTCAGCTTTTGTGCTATACGTGACCAGCTTAAGACTGATATTCTCACCATCTGATTCTCTTATTCCATCTCCATTTGAATCAATTAATCCTGCATCATCAAGAATCAATTTAGCTTTATCCAGATCATATGAATATCCACTGTCTGCGCCAAAATCCATAAAGTCAGGATAGAGACCTAAAGATGGAACAGAGGCACTCTTATTCAGAATCTCAGCATAGCTTTCTTTATCGATGATCATGCTCAGCGCCTTCCTCACAGCCTGCTCTTTTATAAACGGCTGATTGAAATTCAAAAACAGAACCTGACCCCGAGACCCTGAAACCCCATCAACCGTGTATCTGGAAGAATCATGAAACAGCTCAAGACTGGTTGAGGGAATACTTACTGATACATCACTCTCTCCATTTTGCTGAGCCATCGCCAAGGTGTTTGTGTCCCCTATGATATTAATTTCGGCACCATCAAGCTTTGGCTCGCCTCCCCAGTAATCCGGATACTTTTCCACTATTGCTCTGGTTTTCACTTCGTAGCTTACAGCTCTGAAAGGACCTGTTCCAATAGGCCTTATGGCTGGGTCTTCTTCAGAAGTTGTATCAATTATTCCAGTAAGCGGTTCAGCCAAAGAGTTAATAAATGCGGGAACGATCTTTGATGTGGTAATAGTAAGTGTAGATCCCTCTGCCACCATCTGATCGATCTGTGTCAGCTCTTTGAACCGTGCATTGATTTTCGCCGTTCTTTCCCAGCTAAGCTTAACCGCTTCTGCGGTCATCTTCTTCCCATTGTGGAAAGTGACATCTTCTCTAAGCTCAAGAACCCATGTAGTGGGGTCCGTCATCTCATAATGCTGCACGAGAAAAGGTTGCGGTTCGAGATGTTCATCCAGTTTAAATAAAGTCTCCGTTATTCCCCAGCGTGAGGTATACCAGCTGTCCCAGCTTTGTGCCGGATCAAGACTCGTTGGTGACTGGGTATCGGCAATTACGATAATGTCAGATGTACCCTTCTTTGTAAGTGCTGCGTCATCCTTAATTTTTTCTTTTCCCTGACACCCTACTATAAAGATTGCTGATAAGCATATTGCTCCAAGTCTTCTCATTATTCTACTTTTCATTCTTATGTCCTCTTATTTCTTTCTCTATTTTTTTTTGTAATTCTGTTTGACTGGTTATTTTATTTAAATCGATCTCTAAGCTTTTCTCCGAATAAATTGAAAAGTGCTGAACTGATGAATATGGCTACCCCAGGTATGAGTACAAGCCTCGGATCTGTCTGAAGATAATTTCGTCCACTGCTGATCATCATTCCCCACTCTGCCATGGGTTCCTTCACGCCGATGCCAAGGTAGGATAGCGCTGCAATACTCATAATAATTCCTGAAATACCTAAACTGGCATTCACAATCAGAGGAAAAACAATATTAGGGATTATTCTATGAAAAATGATTCTAAAATGAGATTCGCCACATATTCTTGCCGCTTTTATGAAGCCTCTTTCTCTTATGGAAATAGCATAGCTCCTTGCAAGTCTTGCATAATCTACCCATTCCACAAGACACAATGCAATAAGAATATTACCGATTCCTATCCCTAAAAGACCTGTCACTGCAATGACAAATATAATCTTTGGAAATGCCTGGATGATGGTTATAAACTTATTGAGAAAAGCGTCTACAGCTCCACCGAAATAACCTGCCGTCACGCCGATTGAGACCCCCATAAGAAAAACAATCAACGTTACACCAAGTGCAGAAAAAATCGAGATTCTTCCGCCATATAGTATTCTTGACAGCATACATCTTCCTAAGGCATCTGTCCCCAACGGAAATCTGCCTCCAGGGGGCAGCTGCGCTGCCAGAAGGTTCACTTCGTTGGGATCATTCGGAGCAATCCAGCCGGCCATAAGCGCACTCAAAAACAGCAGTAGTATAAACGCTACTACGATAATAAAACTAATTTTCTCCTTATCGCTTGTAATTCTATCCATATTTTACTCCTGTACTTCTTTCCCATATCGTATTCTTGGATCAATCACTGTTGATAAAAGATCCACTAAAAGATTGATTGTCAGATAAATAAATGCACTCCACAAAACAAACCCCTGAATCATATAATAATCCAGGTTGACAATGGAATCTATTGCAAGCCTGCCCAGCCCATTGATGGAAAAGATACTTTCAATGACAATTGATCCACCCAAAAGTAATCCTGTATAGATACTGATTTGAGTAAGAATCGGAACTGCACTATTTCTTAGTACATGCTTCAACAGGATTTTCGAATATTTCACTCCTCTTAGCAATGCGCCTTCCACATAGGGCTGATTTAGCTCATCCAGAATAATCGCACGAATCTGCCTCGTCATTCTTGCCGTGGATTGGATTGTAAGAACAGCAACTGGCAAAATCAGTCCTCTTAACCCCTCTTCTGCGATGACAGGAAAGAGTTTCAATTTCAAAGAGAATAACCACAGGAAGAAGATCGACAGCACAAAGGAGGCAATGGAGATCCCAATAAATGAAAAAAACCTGATTATCTGGTCAAAGAGGCTTTCTTTATGAACAGCACTCAGTACTCCAAGTGGTACAGCAAGAAGCACCGTCAGTGTCAAAGAAATAAAGGTCATTTGGACTGTAGGGATCATGCTCTTTCTTAATTCATCGATCACTGGTCTTTTCGTGCTGAAGGATACACCAAGGTCTCCTCCGACCGCTTTCACAATCCATTTCCCGTACTGTACGAGAAACGGTTCATTTAAACCCATGATTTCCTCCTGCTTTTCAATTGCTTCATCAGAAATCATGCCGACATTCCCATCGGTTCCCGTTAACCACAGTTCAGCAGGATTTTTAGGTGACATATACATGATGGAAAATGTCAGAAATGAGATGCTGAAAAATACGAGAACAAACTGAAGAAGCTGAGAAACCACCTTTTTTGCAGCGGTCTTTTTACGGTTCATCTAGCTTCTCTTTACACAGACAAGAAATTCAGGAAATGACTCATATTGAAGCTGCTCGATTTCACTGTAGATCTTTTCATTCAGTTTGACCGTTACGCTGCATTTGAATCCACTCTCTTTTGACCAGTGTTCTGTATCCCAAGCTGGCCTCTTTCTATAAGTCAATGGAAGCTTACTAGCCATTTCTTCTAGATTAGCTGCCTTCTCATAGACATAACCTCCACTGTCAACAATATTCTTCTTTCTTATTTCCCAAGCTTTTTTTGATTCAGCATCCCTTAAGTATTCGTACCACTCTGCATCAAAATAGAGCATGGTTCCATTCGCTTTCAGTTTCTCAGCCCAATGCCTCAATTGTATTTCAGGTTCAGTCAAAGTCCATGTGACGTCTCTAGAAATGATCAGGTCAAAAGTCTCATTTTCAAAAGGAAGCAGCTTACCTACTTTAATAAAATGCACATCCACACCAGCAAGAGTGGCATTAACTTGCGCTTTGTCCAGCATCTCCTGTGACATATCCACCGCAGTAACATCATGACCCCTTAAAGCGGACAATATGGCAAAAAAACCAGGACCTGTTCCTATATCAAGTATTTTCAGCTTTCTATGCTCATCGATTTGATCAAAAATCATCTTTTCCCATGATTCTCTTTTTTCTCCAAAAAGCTGAGACATGTTCTGTACACTATAACTGGAAGAGCGGTGACCCCAATAGTCCGTCATATTTTCTTCCAGATTTTTGATTTCCGACTTTTTAAGTTCCAATTTTTCCACCTCTTATAATCTCTTCTTCTAATTCTAAGTAGTATCAAAGCCATACTCATTTTATGCCTCAATACCACCTTCTTCATTTTCTTGATATGAACCTATTTATCTACTTCTCTCATTACCATATTATATAGATACTGGTAAGAAATAGGATGGTTAGTTAAAATTTCTTTCATTTCCTCATATTCAGGACTGTAATATATATCTTCTCCATTTTTTACGCATTTCACTGAAACTTTTCCATAACTTGTTTTAACCGTAATAAACTCTCTTTCAAGAACAGTTCGCTCAAGCACTGATCGTCTTATACCAATCGCTGAAGTGTGTGTAAAGATGATATCCTCCATCTTCATTCTATCTTGTGCATCACAAATCACACTCAGCTTATAAGCAGGTCTGTTTTTCTTCATATAGATCGGAGTATAGAAAACATCTTTCGCACCGTTTTCCATGAGTCTTTCCATGACAAATCCTAAAACTTCACCTGTGCTGTCATCAAGATTGCTTTCTAGAACTACAACCTCATCCTCTGTTTTTTGAGCTTTACTACTGTCTTCCAGAAGATATGCTCTTAAAATATTCGCATGTTTGAAATCCTTCTTACCAGCTCCTAAACCGACATTAATCAATTTATAACTTGAAGGCAGTGATTTTCTTGTACGAAATGCTGCGGCCAAGGCTGCTCCTGTTGGTGTTATCATTTCTCCAACAGTATCCGTGATTTTGAGTTCAAGATCATTTGCTACTGCGATATTTAATGTTGCAGGTACAGGAACAGGTATCACACCATGCTGACACCAGACATGTCCAGTCCCCTCATACAATTCAGACACAGCTATATCATCCACACCCAGTTCATCAACCAGAACACAGGCTGAAACAATATCCACAATGGAGTCCACTGCACCAACTTCATGAAAATGAACTTCATCTACAGGTAATCCATGCGCTTTAGATTCTGCATCTGCCACGATGGCAAAAACTTTTTTCGCAAGTGTCTTCGCTCCACTTGTGATTTCAGAACCCTCGATGATTTTGTAGATGTCATGAATATTACGGTGTATATGTTTATGATCATGGCTGTGGTCATGGTTGTGTCCATGTTCGTGATCATGGTGGTGATCATGTTCGTGATCATGGTGGTGATGATGTTCGTGTTCATGGTCATGCTCATGGTTGTGGTTATGCTCGTGCTCATGGTTGTGCTCATGTTCGTGCTCATGATTGTGATCATGATGGCTATGATTATGATCATGTTCTTCCTCATGTGTATGATTCTCTTCCTCTAGAATCACATCAAATGAAGCTGCATCAATACCACACTTTACTCTTCTTCCAATTTCTATCCTGAACCCATCCACATGAAGACTATCAAGCGCTTTTCTTAGAAGATCTTCCTTCTTCACCAGGTCAAGAAGTGCCGCAACGGTCATGTCCCCACTGATTCCTGAATAACATTCCAGGTATAATATCCTATTTCCCATGATTTCCCTCCGTTAGTCTGTTGATTTGTGTACCTAGATAAGCTGCTCCAAAACCATTGTCAATATTTACGACAGCAATACCCTCGGCACATGAATTAAGCATAGTCAGCAGAGCTGACAGGCCGTTAAAGCTAGATCCATATCCAACGGATGTCGGAACGGCAATAACAGGTTTATCTACCATCCCAGCGATTACGCCTGGTAAAGCACCTTCCATTCCAGCCACAGCAATAATGCAGTTGGCTTCCTGAATGGCTTCAATTTTTGAAAGTAATCTATGTATTCCAGCTACCCCTACGTCATAAACTCTTATGACATTGCTGCCGAAAAACTCCGCAGTCTGTGCGGCTTCTTCCGCTACAGGAATATCTGATGTTCCTCCTGAACACACTGCAATGAGCCCTTCTCTTTTATGCACATGTCTCTGAATCTTGATAATCCTGGCAATTTCATCATACTCAGCATCCGGAATCATTTCCTTGACCTTATCATACTGCTCTCTCGTCGCTCTGGTTCCAAGAACATCTACTCCCTTTTCGTCAAAATTCATGAAAATCTTAACCAGATGATCCATTGCCTTTCCACTGCAGTAAATCACTTCTCCGAATCCTGAACGAAGTTTCCTGTGATGGTCAAGCTTTGCAAAGCCCAGATCTTCATAAGGGAGTTTCTTTAGTGTTTCTTCTGCTTTTTCTATGGAGACTTCGCCATTTTTCACTTTTTCCAGCATTTCCTTAATATCCATTCGTCAATCTATCCTTCCCTTGATTTCTATTTCTATTTCAATTCTTTTTCTTTTTCTTTTTCTATTTCTATTTCTTTCTCTGTCACTACTTCTATTGATAGAGATGAAGGTCCATACTACCACTTCTGAATCCTTCCATGTCCAACGTGATGTAGTGAAATCCAAGAGATTTCAATTTACTGATGACTTCCTGACTTTTAAGCATGAAATCGGTGAATTCGGCTTCAGGAATCTCTATACGGGCAATTTCTTTATGTACTCTTAATCTCATCACTTCAAATCCCAGTGACTTTATATATTCCTCTCCTTCTTCAATCCGCTTGAGAAGTTTAAAATCTATATCTGTTCCGTAAGGAAGTCTTGTAGCTAAGCATGGTGCAGAAGGTCTTCTGGAAACCGAGATGCCCAGCTCTTTTGCGAAACTTCTCACTTCTTCCTTTGAAAAATCATTTTCAGCAAGTGGGCTAGCAATTCCTAGTTCACTTAAAGCTTTAATACCAGGTCGATATGTTCCATGATCATCAGCGTTCGTACCATCCATTATATGGCGAAGTACATGTTTTTCTGCAAACTCTCTTAAGGTGCTGAAAAGTAGTCTTTTACATAAATAACAACGGTTCACAGGATTCTTCATGATATTTTCATCCTGAAATTCATCAACTTCTATGACTGTATGTATCGCACCCATTTCTTTGGCAACAGTCTGAGAAATCGTCACATCGGATATTGGATGAAGCTTTGTTTCAAAAGTCACCGCATGTACCATCAGACCTATTTTTTTTCCTTCCTCAACGGCAATCTGTAGAATCAGGCTGCTGTCCACTCCACCGGAAAATGCCACGCAAGCTCCTTCTTCTACCATCTTTGCTATACTTCTTCTTAAGCTTTCTCTTTTCTCTTCTTTCATAATCCCTCCAAAATCCTCGGTTTTAAGCAGTGAAAAACGAACACGAAAAGACGCATAAAATATGCGTTTTCCGGGTTCGTCCCAGGGGTGTTATTGCACTATGGTGTTGGTAGACTCTTCCATATTATGAGATATTTATGTATCTTCGTAATACAAGTTTTTATCTGATACACAATATAGAAAACATGTTGTAATAAAAATATGATTATTTAGTCATTCTCTTAGACTAATCGCAAGTAAACAGATCACGCACGACTCTTTACTTCAATAGCCTTATTATATTATCGACTGTAGCTTCAAGATTTATTCTACTCTTATGTCTGCTTATTTCCAATGGTTCAGGCAGTCTATTTATAGTGAATATGGATGTGACGCCTATTTCATAGACTTCTTCCAGATTTTCTTCTGCTCCACCAGCAATGACAATGACAGGTATGTTCTGTTTCTTGGCTCGTTTAGCTACTCCAATGACGACCTTCCCTCTCAGGCTCTGGCTGTCAATCTTTCCTTCGCCCGTGAAAATATAGTCGGCACCTGAAATAATATTTTCAAAATCCACAGTATCAAGCACTGTTTCTATTCCCATCTGCAGCTTTGAGTTGAAAAAGGAAACCATTCCAGCGCCCATTGCACCCGCCGCTCCAGTACCAGGCATCTCACCAAGATCTTTTCCGAGATCTCTTAGCATGATTTCCGCCAGATGTTTTACTCCAGCATCCAGTTCCAGAACCATTTCAGGATCTGCACCTTTCTGAGGTCCGAATATATGTGCAGCCCCATGGGGACCATACATCGGATTATCAATATCACACATGGTTACGATTTCCACATTTTTCAAGGATTCATCCAATCCATCAATGCTGATCCGCTCAATATGAATAAGCGTTTCACCTGTTGGTATAAAAGATTTTCCTTCGATATCATAAAACTTCACACCAGCTGCTGCTGC
>CAZXUT010000079.1:0-13121 GCA_964643785.1 uncultured Proteiniclasticum sp. | reverse complement strand
TTGAGTGGTTTTATTTTCATTCCTTCAGTCAATTGACCATACAGTCAGTTCTGAAATGAAGAAAGGGTTCTACTTCGCTAATTCTTTTATGGCAGTCTGTCCTGCGATTCTACCAAAGACAATGATATCTGTCATGGCATTTCCACCGATACGGTTTGCACCGTGAATGCCACCAGTGACTTCTCCAGCTGCGTAAAGCCCTTTGATGATGTCTCCATCTACATTCAGTACATGGGTTTCAGTATCAATCTTTAGTCCACCCATGGTGTGGTGAATTCCAGGAGTGACTTTCAGGATGTAATAAGGTCCAGCTTCCAAGGTCTTGTCCAGATGAGTTCTGCCGAACTCCACATCGGTTCCACCTGAAACGGCTTCCTTATATTTCTCCATGGTCTGAGTCACATCTGCTTCTTCTGCGCCTATGGCATCAGCCACATCTTTCAGGGTAACACATTCTATGGCATATCCTTTGGTGATATAACCAGCCAATGCGGCATTTTCATCGCTCATTTCCTTGTTGGTCACAAGGTAGGCGATACCATCGGTCTGTTTCAGGATATTCATGGAAACCACGTCTCTTGTAAGAAGTTCGTCGGTAAATCGCATTCCTTCTGCATTGATCAGAATGGCACCATCTCCACGAAGTCCTTCTGTGAACATGTATCCTGATTCAGGGTCTGTTGTGGGATGAATCTGGATCTGCTCTATGTCTTTTAGGGATGCATTCATTGCTTGTCCAAGTTCAATACCGTCTCCTGTTGCACCTGCATGGTTTGTGGTGGAGAATCCGATAAGGTCGGGTCTGAAGCTTTCCACCATATCACTGTTGGCACCGAATCCACCGGCTGCAATGATGACGGCTTTGGCACGGATTTCGAAAGTACTGCCATCTATAGTCGTTGCTTCAATACCGACTGCTTGTCCATCTTCTTCCAGAATACTGGTCACTACAGTTTCCATTAGAATCTCAACATCCAGTTCTTCCAGTTTGTTCTGAAGTGCTTCCACAACTACTGGTCCCACAGCGGAACCATCAGCTGGTGTATGGATTCTTGGATTTGTGGCACCACCGGATAAGGATACTCGTGTAAGTCCAGCACCTAGATCATTAAGCCAATCCACTGCACCTGCGGAGTTTTCCACCATCACTCTTAGAAGCTCAGGATCGTTTAATTCTTTTCCGCCTTTAAAGGTATCGTCATAGAAGGTGTCCGTAGTGTCATCAATACCTTCCTGTTTCTGGATACTGGTTTCGGATGCGTTGATTCCACCAGTAGCTCTATTGGTGTTTCCACCGACGATGGGCATTTTCTCCACAATAATCACTGATTTTCCTTGACTGGCCGCTTCCACTGCAGCGCTCATGCCTGCTCCACCAGCTCCAATAATCACTACATCTGTTTCTCGATCTGAAACGTCGATCTTTTCCGTTTCCACCTTGATTTTCTTCAAGGCTTCTATATCAGCACCAGCTTCTCCAAGCGCTGCCGCAACAGCCACTAAAACAGCATCTGTAGAGACGGTGGCGCCTGATACAGCGTCGACCCCAAGACCCTGGCTGGCTATGATTTTCTCTATAACGCTTTCTATTGCAGGTTCAGCGATGGCTTTTGTTTCATCCGCTGCGTCTACTTCGATGCTTTCTATCGTATCTTCGGTTACTGTAACCGTCACTTTAATTGGCCCGTTATGACCCTTCTCTTCTGCGACATAAGTACCTGGTGTAAAGATTCCATCTGCTGATGGAGTTTCTGGAGCGTTTTCTTCATCCTGTTTTGCTCCACACCCGAAGGCACCTAAAGCCATGACTGAAATCAGAACCAGTGCAAATACTTTTTGTAATTTTTTCATTTGTTTGTTTCCTCCCTTTAGTTTGTTAACCAAAGGAAGTGTAGCATGCAATCTTTGTTAAATCAATAACAGAAACTGTTTTTTCATTGTATTACAATGGGTATCCTTTTCATTTATCAAAAGGGCAGACCTGAATATGAATGTCTGAAGAGTTCGCATTCGATAAATGGCAATATAAATCTCTAAAGATATAGATGGATAGAAGTGATAATATAAAACAGCTGAGACTGTTTTTTCAGGTAGAATTATTGTATTCCAGATACAATGAAGAAAGAAAATATTGAAATCACCATTTAACAAGTCTGAATGAGTAGAATCTGAATAATTTGTGTAAAATTATTTTCTATGACACTTTTCTGTAACATTGATTGGTTATGATAATACCAACGTAAGAGATATTTCATGAGACTAGTCGAAATGAAATAGAAATCGATCACTTTGTGATCAAATATAATATACAAGGAGGACTATCATGAGTTATAAAGATCCATTCGGACAAGATCCGGATAGAGACGAAAATCTGCATAAGGAAGAAAATGAGTACATAGACGAAAATGAATTCCAGGAAGAAAACATGAATAATGAAAAGCAGATTGAAGATACAGTAGAATACAATAATGTACCAGAATACAGTAGAGAAGTGAGTGAGCCGATGAAAGATGTGCGTGATCCTAGAAATGAAGATGCGTACATATACAGAGGAGGATCTTCCTACGAAGGTGGACATAGTGACGGAGCAAGAAGAAAGAAGAGAAGATTCTCTGGGCTTTCCATGATCGCAGTGGCTCTTGTTTTCACCTTGATGGGAACCTCACTAGGCATATATAGCGCTTATAATGTGCTTCCTGGAACAAGCTTCTTTGAAAATTCGAAACTTGGAAAGCTTATACAGGAAAGCGTTGAAACAGGAAAAGTAGTACAGATTTCAACACCACAATTAAGAGAAGAGGGACTTACAGTTCCTGAAATTGTCAGCATGGTTCAACCTGCAGTTGTGACAGTATCTGTAAAAGTGCCAGGAAGCAGCAATTTCTTCAATCCTGAAGGGGAATATGGCGAAAGTATCGGAACTGGATTTATTCTGAATGAAGATGGACTCATCGCCACAAATTATCATGTAGTAGAAGGCGGAGAAGAAATTCGCGTCATCCTATACACCGGTGAAGAGGTTTCAGCTAAAGTGGTGAACTACGATGCGAGCAATGACCTGGCAGTCATCCAGATGGATGAAAATGTTAAGGTTCCTGGTGTTGTAGTCCTAGGAGACTCTGACAATGTAGTAGTAGGCGAATCTGTTATTGCCATCGGAAATCCTCTTTCCAAGGAGTTTGCGGGATCTGTAACATCTGGAATCGTCTCAGCAACGGAAAGAACTGTAGCCATCGGCAGCAGTGAATACAACTACATCCAGACAGATGCAGCCATCAATGGAGGAAACTCCGGAGGTCCGCTTATCAATGCTAGAGGAGAAGTCATTGGAATCAACTCTGCAAAGATTGCTAGTCAGGAAGTGGAAGGAATCGGATTTGCAATTCCGATCAATAATCTGAGTAACGACCTGGATGTCCTTTCCAAAGCGCAGCTTCTTGTAGGAATTGCGGGTAGAGAAGTCAATGAAGCCACAGCAGCTCAGAATAATATTCCGATGGGTGTTCTCGTGGTGGAAGTGCAGGAAAATACACCGGCTTCTCAGGCTCAAATGCTGGTAGGAGATGTCATTACAGAATTTGATGGTCAGGAAGTGGCGTCTATTCTGGACATCAACAGGATCAAGAATTCAAAGAACAAAGGCGATGCGGTTTCTGTCAAAGTATACCGTGACGGCGAATACATTGATCTTCAGCTGACGCTGATTGAAAAACCATAGATTAATTAATTTGTTTCCCCTTAAATCAATAATAGATGCCTGTGAAGGCAAAAAGAGAGAACCGGCTTTTCAGCCGGTTCTTTTCTTTTGAAGATGAAGCAATCATGTTTCTATAGAAATTGGTGGTTTTGCCTTTTATCACAGCATAAATCATGTGTATTCAGCAGTCAGAAAAAAGTTTCTTTTTGGAGTCTGGCGTTTTTCTCCATATGTACTTGACAGAAAAATCTTTGTATTTTACTATTATGTTAGGCGATATAACGAGACACATAATAGATGTGTGAAAAGAGGTTTTCTATGAGTAATACACCGATGACAGAAGCTACTTTCTACATTCTGCTGTCTCTCATTCATCCGAGCCATGGCTACGGAATGATGCAAAGCATCAAAGAGCTGTCACGAGGAAGACTTCTCATTGGACCTGGGACTTTATACGGAGTCCTTACTCGAATGAATAAAGAAGGCCTTATAGAGCTGGTGGAAGAAGAAGGAAGAAAAAAAACATATCACATCACTGCAATGGGTATAGAAGCGCTGAAAGAAGAATACCACCGCCTGAAAAATCAGGTGATTGACGGAAAAATATTGGAGGATGTCACATGAAGAAGAAATACTTTTTTCATCCCAGTTCATTTTCTCTTTCTGAAATTGAAGAATTCTATGAGAAAAAAGCGCGGAAAGGGCTCTTTCTTGAAAAGCGGAATGGTTATTTCAGCAGATTCCGTGTAGATGAGCCAAAGGATCTTCTCTATCGCATAGAAGTGGTGGATTATAATAAAGAAGAGAACAGGAAAATTTCTGAGGCGCAGGTTGCGGTCTATGAAGATTGTGGTTGGACTTATGTCTGTGGGAATGGGTATATCCATGTTTTTTCTGCAGATAAGGAAGCAGATGTACCTGAGCTTTACTATAATCCGGAAGATCAGATTGAAACTGTGAAAATTCTAAGAAGAAGCAATATAAGAGGCATCATTTCAATGCTATTCACCTGGCTAATGATATCTTTAATCTCTCTGTCGTCGTATTCTAGGATGAACCTTCAGGAGCATACACAGAAATTGAGCAATGATGTTTATATCATGATTATAGATACTCCGGCGATTTTTTTGGGGATATCTTTGTTTTTAGTGTTTACGATAGTGGAACTTGTTTTCGGCATATCCAGCAGTCAGTATCATATTGTAAAGCTGAAAAAAGGGATCCCCCTTCGTAAAATAAAACCATTTGCCAGGAAACTGAAGTTAGGGTTAAATAGCATGCTTGTGGTTTCTATAGCCGCAATACTGATTATGGGTTTCATGGAGATTATAAGTCACGAAAAAGATCAAGACCCAAGTGCTTATAAAGGACCCTATATGACATTGGGGGACTTTGGTATTGAGAAGGGAGATTCCAATGAGAATCTGTTCTATATGGAGGATTCCTATAAGCGCAAAGAAACCATCTGGGGAGAAGTCATCAAGACAGAGGAGTACAGCAATACATTCTACGATAGCACCTCCTTATATCAGGATGTATATCAGGTGAAAAATGAGAACCTTAGAAATAAATTGGTGAAGGCTTTTAGTACAAGTGATTATTTCGGGTTTTCCTTATATGATTCTGAGAAAATCACTGTGGATGGACTGGATGAGGTGTATATATTAGATGAGTGGCAGATGGTGGTGGTGAAAGAGGATATTGTGATCCGTATGCTGCATCATCTCGATGATAAACTTTCCCAGGAGGAGATTCTTTTAAAAATCGCGGAAATCTTAAGCAGGCGGGAATTGTCCTTAGAAAAATAACTGTACAAAGGAAGGGAAGTTCAATATAATTTGAACTTCCCTTCAGTTTTATAACATATTCATTTTCTTCGGAAGGTCACATAGTTCTTGTCATTGCAGTAAATGATCTCAAGACCGACGATTTCAGAAATGACCTCCATGGTCTTTCTTCTATAGAAGGCAATATGAGAACGGTCGCGCATATAGTGCCAATTTCTGAAATGCTCCTCATTATTATGATGAAACTGCGTCATGACAGCAAGGATGCCGTTCTCTTTCACGGCTTCTTTCATGGTCCGGAAATGAACCAGGGGATCGGCTAGATGCTCAACGACTTCGGTTGAAGTGACCAGATCGTATGTTTTTCCCTCATATACTTTTTCCGGTGCATAGAAAAGATCGTAGATATCCATTTTGTATCCGTAATCTCTTTCTAGAAGTGTTGCAAGAACAGGGGATGGCCCAGAGCCAAAGTCAAATCCTTGTTTACCACCATTATCGAAGGGGAATACGGCCTCGTCGAGGAATCTTCTGAAATAAGCAACATAACGTGAATCATCTATGGAGTTCTGATGAGTGTCATAGATTGTAAGTTCTTCTTCTATTGTTATGAAATCCGCTTGGTCTTTAAAAATAAATTCACAGTGACTGCATACATGATAGTCCACATCAAAGATCTTGTTATGGAAACTCCATGTATCGTTTCCGCAGATTCGGCATAGTTTATTCATAGGAGCCTCCTTCATATTATTTATTAGAACAGATAAGGGTTCAAATATCCTCTGAACGTGTTTTTGATTTCTGATTATACCATAAAAATATAATCAGGTGCATCTATCTCAGTTGAACAAAGATGAACGAAAAAAATATTCTCATTCAATATGATTTAGGTTCTGATCGGCGTATATTGTAGATAGGATTAGTATACTCTTAATCAAGTAAGAACTATCGATGAGGAGCTGAAATTGTGAAAAGTAGAAACATTACCATAACAATTGTTCTACTAACCTTAGTAACTGCAATCTTCCTTTGGAGACTCACTGATGCAAATCCTTTGGAAAGCATGAAGCCAGAAGAGATCAAAGAAATAACCATCTCCAGTCCAGGAGAGTTTTTTACCATTACCGAGGCAAATGACATCGAGCTTCTGTTTTCCACACTACAGTCAATGAAGCTCAGAAGAAGCCTAGGCAGCAACAAGGATGGATTCGCATTTCTCATTGACATTGATTTAGGAAATGGCGAAAGAGTCAATATGTCTATTCTGTCAGAGGATGTCCATATTGAAGGCCATAATTACAGACCTGAAAAGGATCCTTGTGAAGATATAAGGAATGTGTTCGATAGATTGGAGAAGAAGTATGAGGTGAATCCGGCTTAAACTGGAGGAGCCTGAAATCCGGATATTTTAAAAGGCAAAGACGCAGGGGAGCACGCTTTGCCTTTAGGGGTGTATTTATTTCTCTGTAAAGATAAAACTAGAATCTTTCAAACAGGATGGAGTTTTCCAGGAATATATGTCTGAACAGATCACTTTCTAAAGCCTGGAGATTATGATAGGTTGCGCTGAATGTGGTGCATGCCCACGATGGAAGCGTATAGTTGTTGGTTACCTTCCTTAGTTCAGCGAGAAGATTTCCTGCAGCATCATGTTCATCTTCTGTGGTTTCGATTTCTTTCTTCGCTTCATCGAATTGTTCATCCATGATGAGAGGAAAAAGATCTACTTCTTCCTTGATCAGATGTTCATGGAGCTCAATGCGGAGTTTTCCGTAAAGAGAGTTTATGGCTAAAAGGAGAGACTTATCATGTCTGTAATGCGCCTTTACGATGGCTGCTACATACTGGTCCAGATCCTTCATTACGTTTCTGGTATAAGTGTGATGGGTGGATCGGATGTAGCCGATCAGTTCTTCATTATCCATCTGATTGAAGAAGTTCACTTTTTCACCTTCTCCGTCCAGGGATTCCTTGTATTCATGTAGATCACTCATAAAGACTGTCTCATCGACTCCTTTCTCTTTCAGTACTTCACCCAGATTTCTGTCGCCATTGCAGCAGAAGTCTATTTTTTTGTCCTGAAAGAAGTTGGCCATTCGGATATCTTCCTTGACGAGGGTGTTTATGCTATGTTCAAGTAAATTCATATCTGCTCCTCCTAGAATCTCACGGCATCTGCAAATACAGAAGCAGCCAGTTTGATTTCTTTTGTGCTGTTTTCAGGATTGAATCTTACTCTCAACGGGAATTCAATTTTGGACATTCCTGTGGATTTGATGACATCAGAAGATCTTAATGCCTTCATGCCTGCAGCTGTCAGGTAATCCTGAACCACTTCCACCGCTTCTCCGGACCAGCCGTAGGAGCCGAATGCTGCAGCAGGTTTTCCTTCAACTTCCAGTTCCTTGAGTTCTTTAAGAATCACTTCCAGATTTCCAGGAATGTCAGCATATCTTGTGGAAGTTCCGAAGAGTATTCCGTCGGCATACTGAATTTTTGTCAGGACGTCTTCCAGTTCTGCCTTTTCCGTATTGATGCTTTCCACTTCGAATCCGAGTTCAATAAGCTCATTTTCAAGCATTCTCGCCATCTTCTTGGTGTTTCCGCTCATGGTGTTGAAAAGAATCAGTGTCTTTATATTCTTCTTGGATTCCTTTGCGCTTTCTTCATAGATCTCGACGTACTTCGTGATGTTCTGATCCAGGATATATCCGTGGGAAGGTGCAATCATCTTGATGTCCAGATTCTTCACTACATCGACCATGGGTAGCACATATCTTCTATGCGGATCCATGATGAGCTTGTAGTAGACTTTGTAGTCTTCTAGAATGGACGCTTCGTCTTCCAGTTCAGAGATGAACAGTGCTTTCTTATCTGCTATATGAGTAGAGAAGATATCGCAAGGGAAGAGAATCTTGTCTTCCTTAAGATAAGTGACCATGGTTTCCTCTGTATGAAGAAATGGTGTTTCGTGGAAGCTTATTGTTTTAGTACCAAGGTTTATTTCATCTCCGGTTCGGACAACCATGAATCTTTCCTTGTCCAGTTTGTACATTTCCATCAGTTCGTATACAGCAAACGCTGTACAGACAATCTTTGCATTCTTCGCTTTTCTAGCTAGAGCACCTAGAGCACCGGAGTGATCCGGTTCTGTATGATTAATGACGATGTAGTCAAGAGTTTCAAGATCCATTTCCTTACCGAGGTTGTCAACGAATTCTTTTCCGAAGAGCATGTCCACGGTGTCAATCAGAGCTGTCTTCTCATCTTTGATGAGGTATGCGTTGTAGCTGGTTCCTTTTTCTAATATCAGTCTGTGGAAGGGAACATTTCTATCATCCACTACGCCTGTCCAAAATACTTTATCTGCAATTTCTCTCATTTATATTTCCTCCTGTTCATTAAAAAGTGTGTTTTCCTATGAACTAAGAATACATCGGATGTGAATATAAAGATTTGACCCAGGTCAATTTTCAGGCAGTTAGTGAATTTCTTTTCATGAGTAGAAAAATATAGCAGCCCTTTCACAGAAAGAAACCTGCACACCTAACTAAAGGAGTGCAGGTTTCTTTGATACATCTGAATCTTATTCCAGATTGAGTTTCTTCTGGAGATGGTGCTTTGTGAGGAAGTAGAAAATCACATTCTTGATGATCTGGTACACAAGCATGATGGTGAAAAATAACTGTATGGTATTAAATACAGTGAAAAAATCATTTGATTCTATCATACGGACCAGGTCACTAAACCACTGGCTGTCGCTGAACAGAAAGGTGAATGCAGCGATAAAGAGCGTTTCCAGTGTATTGATGACCATGGAAAATAGAATAAAAATCAGTGTTCCGCCAACAATTCTGCTTTTACTGATGCTGTAAGCCTGTGCGATTCCTAAGGAAGCATAGACCTGGAGCAGGAACTGGATGATGCTCATGAGAATCACCAGCACGAAAATCAGTATAAAGGAAGGATTCAGTTGGAGTTGAGACAATTCCTGAAGAATATCTCTGAGATTGAACTCTCTCCAGGTGATGACAGCCATGGAGAGGAAAAACACCAGTGTGGATGAAAGCACCCAGATCATTGAAGTGAGAAGTTTTGAAAAGATGATGCTGGAAGATTTCACTGGAAGGGTGAACATCAGGTACCCTTCATCTCCCAAAAGATTGCTGTCAAAACGCTTTACCACCATGAGGAGCGTCAAGACGCCGAGTCCAATGAAGCTTAATCCTAGTGCCATAGGCAAAATCATATTCAGGGCAGACATGTAGGTATCGTTTATCCCCCTGATGCCGATGAGGATGGAGAAGGCGATGATGGCACCGTAGATTGGAAGAAAGTAACGTGCTGTAGCGCGAAGTTCGTATTTCATCAGTTTATTTAGCATCTGAACACCTCCCTGAACAGTTCGTCTACTGATTTCCCGGTTTTCTCGCGGATAGAATCCACACTGTCGTAATCATAGACACTACCATTTTGAAGCAGAATCACTTCATCAAAAACCTTCTCGATGTCACTGATGAGATGAGTGGAGATGATCATGGTGGCATCTTCCTGATAATTGCTGAGAATAGTCTCCAGAATGAAGTCTCTTGCAGCGGGATCCACACCACCAATGGGCTCATCCAGAAGATATACCTTGGCTTTTCTGGACATGACAAGGATGAGCTGAACCTTCTCCTTATTTCCTTTGGAGAGGGTCTTCAGTGGATGCTTCTCATCAAGATTCAGGACCTTCAGCATTTCTTTTGCTTTGGTAAGATCGAAATCTTCATAGAAGTCGGAGAAGAAATGGAAAATATCTCTGATCTTCATCCAATCATTAAGATAGGTTCTTTCCGGTAGATAGGAGATGATCTTTCTGGAGTCTATGGAAGGGGCTTTTCCCTCAATGAGGACCTGTCCTTTCGTTGGTTCAAGAAGACCATTCATCAGCTTGAATAACGTGGACTTTCCGCTGCCGTTGGGGCCGAGAAGTCCGATGATTCTTCCTGGAGCAATGGATAGGGATATATTATCAACTGCTTTCGTTTTTCCGAAAGACTTTTCCAGATTCTTGAATTCTATGATGGGCGTCATGCGTTTGCCTCCTTATAGTGTTTTCGGATGAGGGTGACCAGTTCTTCTTCAGTGAGTCCTAAAGAATGAAGTTCAGTCAGGAAGGGTTCCAGTCTTTCTTTCAGGTACTCTTCCTGAAGAACTGAAATCAGATTCTTGTCGCTCGTAATAAATTTACCTGATGTACGCTCCGTTTCCACGAGTCCTTCCGTTTCAAGTTCCGAAAGAGCTTTTTGCATGGTGTTCGGGTTCACACCGGCTTCTTTGGCAAGATCTCTTACTGAAGAGAGCCTTTCACCGGGGGTAAGTTCTTTACGTATGATTCTTCTTTTCATTTCCTGTATGATCTGCTGATAGATGGGAATACTGTTTTCAAAATTCCATGACACAGAAAGTCCTCCTTTGTGTATTATTGTATTAAGTGATTAATACAATAATACACAAATGTGATAAATATGTCAATAGAAATCAAATAATTTATATGACTAGGATTAAAATGAAAAAGAGAAGGCACATGTTAATGTACCTTCTCTTTAGTAAGCAAGTATAGTTTTTAAAGTTCTGGGCTTTTAAGACTCTTCATTTTCAAGTGTCAGCTCTTCCCATTCCTCATAGAGTTCTTCCAGTGTTTTTTCATGTGCAGTGATTTTCTCCGAAATCTCCATGGATTTTCGGATGTCGGAAAAAACTTCCTCCGTAGTCAGTGAATGGGTGAGATCAGTAATCTCTTCTTCCAGATTGCCGATTTTCTCTTCCAGGTCTTTGAAATACTTCTTTTTGGCCCGTTCGTCTTTTTCCCGGCCTTTTTTCTTTTTCTTTTCTTCCGTGGCTCGGGTCTTGTTCTTCTCAGGCACTTCTTCAAGACCCTGGAAACGGTTGGGATTGTTCTTTTTTTCAATGTAGTAGGTATAGTTTCCGAGGTACCTGTCTATACCTTCTTCCTTCAGTTCATAGATGTTCTTCACCACTTTATTGAGGAAGTACCGGTCATGGGAGATGACGAAAATGGTTCCGTCATATTCCAGAAGCGCATCTTCCAGAGCTTCTCTTGAAGGAATATCAAGGTGGTTCGTAGGTTCATCGAGAATCAGGAAGTTAGATTTCTTCAGCATGAGCTTCAGAAGGTTCACTCGGCAGCGTTCTCCTCCGGAGAGGTTACTGATAGACTTGAACACCTCGTCGCCTCTGAAAAGAAAGCTTCCAAGATAGGTACGGGTCTGTGTTTCCGTAAGATAGGGAAAGTCATCATGAATCTCTGAAATAACATCCTTTTCCATATGAAGATCGCTCTGTTCCTGGTCATAGTAACCAAGGGTCACGTTTCTTCCAAGGGTGATGTCACCAGAATCCTGTTTCACGCGATCTAAGATGATTCTGAAAAGAGTGGTTTTCCCTCGACCGTTCTCACCGATCAGTGCAATCCGGTCTCCCTTACGGATATGGAAGGTGAGGTCTTTGAACAGCTTCGTTTCATCGTAGGACTTTTCAAGATTTTCCACAATGAGCACATCGGTACCGCTCTCCACTTCATTGTCAAAAGAAATCTTGTAAGGACTGTGAGCCTTGGGTGGTGCATCCAGTCTTTCGACCTTGTCCAGCATTTTCTGCCTGGACTCTGCTGCCTTTATGCTCTTCTCTCTATTGAAGGAACGATATTTTTCAATGATCTTTTCCTGCCTGTTGATTTCACCCTGCTGATGCTTAAAGGCCTTCAGCTTGATTTCATAATCCTTTTCCTTGAGCTCCAGATACTTAGAGTAAGGAGCGTTATAGGTGTAGATTTCACCGCTGATCATCTCAAAAGTATGACTGGTGATGGAATCAAGGAAATATCTGTCATGGGAAATAATGAGAAGGGTTCCCTTATAGCTTTTGAGGTATTCTTCCAGCCACTCTATGGCGTTCAGGTCCAGATGGTTAGTAGGCTCATCCAGAAGAATGATCTCGGGACTTGATAATAGAAGCTTTGCCAGTGCCACTCTCGTTTTCTGCCCACCGGATAGAATCTCGATCTTCTTTGTGAATTCTTCCTCTGTGAAGCCAAGGCCGGTCAAGACCTTATGGACTTCTCCTTTGTAGGTATGACCTCCATGAATATCGTATTTCTCCTGAAGGGTCACATAATCTGTGATGGCAGCTTCATGCTCTGCATGATTTTTTTCATCATATGGTTTTTTCATCTCTTCTTCCAGATGAAGCATCTGATCTTCCATATCCATAAGGTGGGAGAAGACAGAAAGTGCTTCTTCGTGGATAGTCTTGTCTATTTCAAGATTGATGTTCTGAGAGAGATAACCTAGAGTCTTGCTTTTGTCGATGAAAACTTCACCTTCATACTCCTTGATCTCTTTTGTGAGAATTTTAAAAAGGCTGGTCTTTCCGGCTCCATTGGCCCCGATGAGCGCAACCTTGTCTCCCTCGTTGATGCTTATACTGATGGACTTTAAAATTACATCTATGCCGTAGCTTAATTTTACATTATTGGTTGAAATTACAATCATTTTTTATTCACCTCTTGTCAATACTCCTATTGAACAAAATCGCTTCGCGATAGTTCTTTGACTTAATCTTATACTAACGCC
>CAZXUT010000078.1:0-13143 GCA_964643785.1 uncultured Proteiniclasticum sp. | reverse complement strand
GCTGGGGATCGTGGCTTTTGTATGCTTTGCCATCGCACTGGGAACCATGGTCCTGATTCAGGATGTTCCGGCGAAGAGCAGATTCTGCATGACACTGTTTGTGGTCATGTCGATATAATCCCCCTGGTCCATTATGGCTGTAATGCTGAGCCCTTCATGCTCCTCTTCCAGTCTCTCGATTTCCGCTTCTATGGCATCAGAAACCTCCGCCGTGGAAGCCGTGCTCTGCTTCCGGAAAGTCAGAAGGACACCGTTGTTTCCATTGATTTTGGTATAGAGTTCATTGGAATTGTCTTTCTTGCCCACTTCAGCCACTTCGTTAAGATAGATATCTCCGATGGGTTCCATGCTGAAGAGCACCAGGCTGCTGATTTCCTGAGGCTCAGCAAAACTGTCGCCCACTTTGACCAGAATCTGGTCATCTCCCACAGCGATGTATCCTGCAGGCATGCTGAAGTTCTACGCCTTAAGAATATTCCCGATCATCTCCTCTGTCAGGATGTTGTTGAGATCAGCGCTGCTGAGTGCTTCCTCTCTGGATTCCTCAAAAGTGGCAAGTCCTTTGTCCAGTTCCGCCATGCCGTTTTGCATCTGCACTTCCGCCTTGGCCAGTTCCACTGCCATGGTGATCTTGCCCGCTTCCAGCTGCTCATAGGCGCTTTTCGCCTCGTTCAGCCCACTCTCCAACTGTGGCTTCATGGCGTTTAAGGTCATCTGACGGATGTTTATGCTCTGAAGATCCAGTTCCACGGCGATCAGCGTCTTGATGGCCTGCGCAGCCTGATCGGCAAGCTGTTCCAGCCCCTCCTGGGTCATGCCTTCCATCCCGTCAGGAGCGCCAGACTGGATGCTGTCGAGGATAGCCTGGAAATCTTCCGGAGATAGATTTTCCGCACCATCCGGGAAAATGCTTTCAAAGACGGCATTCATGTCCAGAATGCTTCCGAGCTGTTCCCTTGTGGCTTCCAGAGCCGCTTTTTCCGCTGTAAGGCTTGCTTCTTCCGCCAGAAGAGCATTGAGATTGCCCATGGCACTGTTTAGCTCCGTGCTGGCTTTGGCAATCTGCGCTTTCTGATTCGTGGACTCCGTCGCCAGTGTTTTCTGACCGGATGCCAGGGCTTCCTGTGCGTCCTTCAGCTCATTTTCCGCTTTGGCCAGTTCCGTCTGGATATCGCCTTTCACTTTCTCATTAAGGGCTGCGATCTTTTCCGGTACCAGGGCGATCTCAAGCCTTGATTCCACCAAGCCGCTTCCGGTGACCGCCGCCACACCTTCCTGTCTTTCAAAGGACGGCATGACCACTTCTTCGGCGAACTCCGAAAGTTCATCCAGCTCCATGCCTTCCACATCCACGCTGGCGACAAAGATCGGCAGCATGTCGGGACTGATCTTCATGAGGATCGGAGAACCGACCCCCTCATCCATGGCACCTTTCACCTGGTCAATGCTTCCTGAGAGCTCGATCATGGCACTGTCCATATTGGTTCCCTGGACATACTCCATGAAAATCATGCTGGAGTTCTCACTGGAAACGGACTGAATGCTGCTCAGGCCACTGGATGTTCCCAGCGCCGCCTCCATGGGCCTTGTGACCAGCTGCTCCACCTTTTCAGGACTTGCGCCTGGATAGGGGGTGATGACCACGACAAATGGCAGATCTATGGTGGGCAGAAGATCGGTCTTCATTCCCATAAAAGAGATGACCCCCAGAACAATGGTGAGTATCACTGCCACCACTACGGTATATGGTTTTTTTACGCTGTATTTCGAAAACATGTCGAATCCTCCTCGGAATGCTCCGACCGAACGGTCGGTCGGAAATCTTTTCTCGTTTTAGCACCAACTATTACCGCTGTATACAAAGAAATTCTTATGTTTTCCTTAAGCGGCAGTGCATAGACTACTGGAGGCTCTTCTCATGGGACTTCTATCCATCCTTTTGCCTTTTTTCCTCCGCTATTCTCTAATTCATTCCGTCGTAAAAGAGCCAGAAACAAGAAACAGAACCCCGGATTTTCATCACGGAGTTCATGGTTTCCTTAATATGAATCACCCTCCATATATAACAGCCTTTTACGCGCTGTTTCCACAGGAGAGTGATTATGAATTCTTCATTGGATGATGATTTACGAAAGCTCGGCCTTCTGCTCCAGAAAAGCCAGAACATTCCTGTCCAGCCAGTTTCCAGGAATCATTCTTTCTTCGAAGTTTTCCACCCCGCAGAACTGTTCATAGCTTTTTATGGTTTCCTCATCAAACCTGCCGTGTACTGGCCCTTTATAGTAACCAAGTTTATCCAGCGCTTTCTGAAGCCTTTCCACATAATCATGGTCTGCTGGAAGCTTCTCTTCCTCTTTCGTCTTCTGAAAGTACATCTCATGGAGCTGAAGAAGACGCTGAAGTTCCTTGATCGGCTGAGGGTGATCATCCACCCTCAGATCGATGGCTCTGTCATTGTATCCTCCGTAGCTTCCTTTCTCCTTGACCACAAGTAGTGCAGCGGACTGTCTTCCTCTTTTATCTCCCCCTGCATTCTGCGCTGCATCCAGTGCACTGACCAGCCGTTCCGCAAGAGTCCCGGAAGAACTCAGAAATACCTCTTTCAGTGCAGTCACTGTCTCCTCACCAACCAGAATATTCCCCTGGCAGGCAAAATACTCACCGGATAACCCCCCTGCATAACTGAAACAGTTCTTTCCTGTGTAGGAGACACCGTTTCCGCTGGCATCCACGATGCCCACCTGCCTCTCTTCATGGTCCGGGTCCAGCGCGATAAGTGCCTGAAGCGTTTCTTCTGCCGTATAGCCCCTTTCAAGAAGTTCAAGGCCTAATTCACCATAATGCAGATTGGCCATGGCCTGGGTGGCAATGGCACCTACACCTGCTTTTGCCCACGGAACCACTGCACCGACGCCTAAAAACTTTGATTGCACGGCAATGCCCAGCTCCTTTGTAACCGGGTCAAAACCGATGATGGAAAATGTAGCGATATTCTTCATGTATTCCTCCTTTCGATCAGCCTAACCCGGTTATCATAAGATTCCCGAGAATGCCTGCCACTGCGCCGATGATGATGATGACAATCAGATCAAATCGTCTGGTCAGCTTCAGAGCAAATCCTAAAATAAAAGTCAGAACAGCCAGTACACTGATGTTGGCCAATGCCACATCTCCATCAAACAGGGCACTGCTCATCATGGATAAGGCTGCAATGGCGATGAGACCAACGATCCCGGGCTTCAGACCTTTCAGCATCTTGTCCAGAAACCCTATTTTCTTGTCTCTGAAGATAAAATAGGCAAGTATGGTCATGAGGATGAACTGAGGAGTCACATTCCCAAGGGTTGCCACAACAGCACCCGGTAGTCCAGCCACCTTCGTACCGACAAATGTCGCAGAATTGATGGCGATGGGTCCGGGTGTCATCTGGGAGATGGAAACAAGATCTGTCATTTCCTTCAGGTTCATCCACCCCCTGTCTTCCACCACAAATTTCTGGATAAGCGGAAGTACAGCGTACCCTCCGCCAAAAGCGAAGGCTCCGATCTGGAGAAACACCCAATATAATTCCAGAAGTACCATCTACCTCACCTGCCTTTCATCAAAAATGGTGAAGGTTATAAAACCGATCACCGCGAGGGTAATAATGATGATGATGGTATGCACATTGCCAAAATAACTGGCGGCAAAGGCACCAACCATAAGTGTCAGACTGAAATACCTGTGCTTCTTCATAGCCGCCTTTCCCATATCATAGACCGTCAGAAGAAGGACAGCACTGATGACCCCGCCCATGCCGATGAGTGCAGACTTCACCCAGAAGTTTCTGGAGAAGGCATCATAGAAATAAAAGAGTGTGGAGATGATGATAAGACAGGGCAGAACCGATGCGAAAAGCGCAGTCAGAGCCCCCTTGAATCCTCTCAGCCTGTACCCGGTGAGCAGAGATGTACTGATGGCCATGGCCCCTGGCCCTGATTGGGCCAGGGCAACCAGTCCCAGCATTTCCTCTTCATCGATGAGTTTTCTCTTCTTCATGAACTCATCACGAATAACCGGCACAATGGTATAGCCTCCTCCAAAAGTGAACGTATTGATTTTCAGAAAAGTGATGAATATTTCTCGTAACCTGATTTCCTCTTTCATGGCATCCCCCTTAGTAGACGGCAAGATTGCTGTCTGTTCTGGATTCCGTGCCAGCCGCATAGGTTCCGTTTTCCAGTTTCACGATGATCTGACCGCGCCCGAAATGTGTGCTGTCGGGTTCCACTTCCACCTCATGTCCCCTTTCTCTGAGCTTTGAAACAATATCCGCATCAAAGAAGGATTCCACCTTGAAGGTTTTCTCCTTCATCCACTGCCATCTGGGTGCATCCAGTGCCATCTGAGGGTTCAGATTGAAATCGAGAAGATTCGATACCACCTGGAAATGGCCCTGGGGCTGCATGTATCCCCCCATAACGCCAAAGACCGCCTTGCATTTTCCTTCTTTCATCAGCATGCCGGGAATGATGGTGTGATAGGTCTTCTTACCAGGTGCAAGTACATTCACATGTTCCGGATCCAGTTTGAAATCCGCTCCACGATTCTGCAGGGATATCCCTGTGCCTTTGACCACCACACCACTGCCGAATCCCATGTAATTGGACTGGATCATGGAAACCATGTTTCCATCCTTATCCGCTGTATTAAGATACACTGTTCCACTGGATGAAGGATCATCATGACTATGGAGCACCGCTTCTTCTGTGATCTGTTTATGTCTCTTCTTTCCATACGCCTCCGACAGCAGTTGCTTCGGATCCATTTTCATATGATCTCTGTCCGTGATGTAATGCATGCCATCGGCAAAAGCCATCTTCATGCTTTCAAACATATGATGATAGTAGGAGTCATCATTTTCTGACACATCGTGGTTTCTGAAGATGTTCAGTGCCATGAGTGCAACCATGCCCTGTCCGCTGGGAGGAAGCTCCACCACGTCATAGCCGCGGTAATTCACCGACAGGGGCTCCACCCATTCTGATGTGAAATGCTCCAGGTCTTTCTTCCTGAGATATCCTCCGTGGGCGATGGCATCCTCTTCCATGGCCGTGGCCAGTTCCTCCTTATAGAATGCATCGGCCCCGCTTTCGCCGATCCGTTGCAGTGTGGCTGCATGGTAGGGAAGCTTCACCATCTGGAAAGGTTCTGGTGGCAATCCATTGAAGGTGAAGGTGCGAAACCATTCCTTGAACTCCTCTTTGTCTCCATAGAGCTTCAGATTTCTTTCATAGGCGCGTTTCCACATCTTTGCCGTATTAGCCGCCACGGGAAACCCTTTTTCCGCATAGAGAATCGCAGGTTCCAGACATTCCAGGAGGGTCAGGTTTCCAAATCTCTCTGACAGCGAAGCCCAGCCTTTCGGTACTCCCGGCACCGTCACCGGAATCCAGCCATGGACCGGCATGGTCTCATGATGCGCACGGATCTCATCAAGAGAAATCCCCTGAGGGGATGGGCCATTGGAATTCATCCCATAGAGCTTGTCCTTCATCCAGACCAGGGCAAAGTTGTCTCCCCCTATCCCATTGGCAGTAGGCTCCACCACAGTCAGGCAGGCTGCAGTGGCGATGGCTGCATCTACTGCATTTCCTCCTTTCTTCAGAATATCAAGCCCAGCCTGGGCAGCCAGCGGATTTCCGGTGGCTACCACACCGTTGGCTGCGCCTAGCGTCAGTCGCTGGGATGGATAAGGCTGATGGTTCGGATCAAAATTCATATGTTTCCTCCTTGTACAGGTAAATAATCTGCCTGCTTGTTTATTATCGCCTAGCTGCTGAATGCATTCTCCTGTTCGCTGAACAGATGACAGGCTACGGAATGATCTTCCTCCAGCAGGATAAGTTTCGGTTTCACCTTCCTGCATACTCCCATGGCATGAGGACAACGTGTATTGAAGGGACAACCAGGTGGTGCATTGATGGGACTGGGGATTTCTCCTCTGATCACATCTTCTTCCCTTTCATCCTCCCTGGTTCTGAGCCTCGGAACAGAAGCAAGCAGAGACTGCGTATAGGGATGCATCGGCTTTTCAAAGATTTTCGCTGCACTGCCGTACTCGAAATTATAACCCAGATACATCACCATGAGCCGATCGCAGAAATGCTTCACGACACCCAGATCATGGGTGATGAAAAGATACGTCAGATTCAGTTCCTCATGGAGATCAGTGAGCAGTTTCAGAATCTGAGCCTGGACCGAAACATCCAGGGCAGAAACGGATTCATCAAGAATCAGAAAATCAGGATTCAGTGCCAGAGCTTTTGCTATGCCGACTCTCTGCTTCTGACCCCCTGATATGGTGTTGGGATAGCTGTCATAGTGGGCAGCTTTCAGCCCCACTTTTTCGATGAGGTCCAGCGCCACTTTCTTTCTCTGAGCCGCATTGTAATCCGTATGGATCAGAAGTCCTTCTTCAATGATCTTCCCGATGGTCATACGAGGATCCAGCGATGCGGCTGGGTCCTGAAAAATCATCTGCATGTCCTTTCTCTGCATTCTCATTTCCTTTGTCGTCAGCTTTGTCAGATCGATGCTGTCAATCTTATGCCGTTCCAGTCTGTCCAGATAATGTTCAAACTGGGCACGTTCATGGATGGGGAGAATGTTCTTCCCTTTATAGCTCTCCGCTTCCGCAAGAAATCCGTTTCCTTCCGCTTTGGCTTCCGTGATTCTGCCCATCATGTCCTTCATTTTCTCCTTGGATGCGCTAAGCGCTTCTCCTTCGGGCATCCCCAGACTCGCTTCCTGCTCTTTTTTCAGTTCCTGCTTCAGCAGAAAGACCTTTTCCAGATTCTTAGCCGCTTTCTCATAGAGTCTGCTGATTTCATCGATTTCCTTAACAAGGATCAGTGAGCCGCAGATTTTCGCCCCCTCTCTGAGCTGTCTCGATGAATTCTTTCTGGCTTCCTTCATATCGTATTCAAGCTTCAGTATGTTCTTTTCCAGCTGAGAATGCTTCTTCGATTCTTTTTCGCTTCCTTCTGGATCAGTTTCCTCCAGCTGATGCGTAAGTGCATGAAGTTTCTCCTCATGCTTCAGAGACTCCTGATAATAAAGGGATGCCTTCTTCTGATATTCTGGCAGTTTTTTCACTTCTTTCATGATATAGGAAGGATTCAGATCAGACAGTGTCTTCCCATGATAGATCATGGCTCCTGATGATGCATCATGCAGCCTTAAGAGCACTTTGCCAAGGGTTGACTTGCCGCATCCGGATTCTCCCACCACCGCAAAGCGGTCTCCTTTATTCAGGACAAAGCTGATGTCATCCAGCGCTTTCAGCTGCTGCCTTCTGTTCACCTTGAAATACTTCTTTACTTTTCTCACTTCGATTAATGGTGTTTTTTCTCTCATAAGCCAAACTCCTCTTCCACTTTGAAACAGGCTACAAAGTGCCCTTCGTATGGTTCCACCTGTTTGGGCTGCTGCCGCGCGCACTTCTCAGTGGCATAGGGACAGCGGGGATGAAACCTGCAGCCTGAGACGGGTTCAGTCAGAAGCGGTATGGAGCCCTCTATGGGCTTCAGTTCAAAATCTTCCGCATCGATCTGCGGATACGCCTTGAACAGCCCTTGCGTGTAGGGATGAAGAGGACGTCTGAAGATCTCCTCCGTTTTCGCTTCTTCCACTTTGTCTCCTGAATACAATACCACTACGCGATCGGCAATCTCTCCCACCACACCTAAGTCATGGGTAATGAACAGTATTCCCGCATCCATCTCACTTTTCAGCGTATTCATCAGTTTCAGAACCTGTTTCTGGATGGTCACATCCAGTGCAGTGGTCGGTTCATCCGCAATCAGAAGGATTGGTTTTGCCGCGAGAGTCATGGCGATCATCACACGCTGGCGAAGACCCCCAGAGAGCTGAAACGGATATTGCTTCATACGGCTTTCAGGCTCTGGAATATCCACCTTTCGTAGTGCCTCCACCGCAAGTCTTTTCGCTTCACTCTTGCTGATTTTTCTGTCATGCTGTCTTATGTTTTCTATGATCTGAAATCCCACGGTCAGAAGAGGATTCAGTGCCGTCATCGGTTCCTGAAAGATCATGCCCATCTTGCTGCCACGTGAGAGTCTTCTCTCTTTCGCCGTCATCAAACCAAGGTTCTTCCCATCCAGAACCATTTCACCACCAGTCACCTGACCATTTTCCGGAAGAAGGTCCATGAGGCAAAGTGTTGTCACACTCTTACCGCATCCAGATTCTCCGACTATGCATAAGGTCTCATTTTTATCAATATGGAAAGAAAGATTATGAATCACTTCATAATCTTTTCTCCCGATGGTGAACGTGGTGGTCAATCCCTTGACATCTAATACTTTTCCCATATTACCCCACCTTTTCTTTTGAATTCTTTATCATTCCGCCAGTTTGAAATTCTGTACCTTGAAGTAGGTTCCAGGCAGAATCGTCACATTCTCGTACTTCTCTGAGAAAGCAAAGGTGTTGAACGGATTGTACAGCGGAACCACTACTGCATCCTTCAGTGCCAGCTCATTGGCTGCATCGAGTTTTTCCAGACGTACATCCATATCCATGGTCTCTCTGCTTTCGTCCACATACTGGTCAAAAGCCTCATTCTTGTACTGAACACGCTGTGAGGAGTTCACAGAATGAAGGTTTGGATCAAAGAACTCGGTTCCGTCACCAGTGACGTTTGCCCATGTGAGCACTACAAGATCAAATGCATTAGGCTGCTTGGCTGTATCTAGATAGGTGGCAAATTCCTGAGGCAGCAGTTCCACGTTGTTGAATCCGGCTTCCTTCAAGGATGCCTGAATGTATTCAGCTACGGTCTGGGTCGCCTGGACAGTGGAAGTCAGTATAACCACAGGTTCATCCGCGACACCTGCTTCTGCTACGGCTTTCTTTGCGGCTTCCAGATCAAAGGCATATCCGTAATTTTCCGCTTCTTCCTTGTATCCGAAAACAGTGGATGGAAGTATGGAATTGGTTCCAAGCACATTTCCTTCTAAGGTTTCAACATAGGATGCTCTATCGATTGCCATAATCATGGCCTGTCTTACCTTTTCATTGCTCATCAGTGTAGGGTTCTTGGCTGTGTCTGTTCTTAGTCCAAGATAGGTGATCTGTGAGCTCGGAGAGGTGAGAAAATTGACACCTGGTATGTTTTTCACTCTGTTCACGTTGGTCAGCGGTACTACAGGCATGAAGTCCGCTTCTTGTGTTTCCAGTCTGGAAATCGCAGTCGATGCTTCCGCTACAACTGTGAACACGATTTTCTTGATGTCCGGTTCTTCGCCCCAGTAGTTTTCATTGTATTCCAGCACATACTCGCTGCCCGCAACAGCTTCGGTCATGACATAAGGACCTGTTCCGACAGGTTCGGTCATAAGCGACACTCCATCAGAATTGGGAGAGATCATCGCACTGTTCATATGCGCTAATTTCGCTACAAGAACACCATCTGGATAGCTCAGATTCAGTTTGACCTCATATTCTCCGAGGACTTCCACGGATTCAATGGAGGCTGCGAGGGAGGGTCTAGCGGATCCGTATTCTTTGTCCTTGATTCTTTCGATGGTGAATTTCACTGTTTCCGCGTTGAATTTTTCACCGTTTGAGAAGGAGACATCATCACGCAGCTTGATCGTTGCGGAAAGTCCATCCTCACTGCTTTCCGGAAAATCCAGCGCAAGATTCGGTTCATAACTTGTTCCATCCTGTGTTCTGTTATAAAGAGTATCATAAATCTGTATGTTGATATCAGAAGACATGGAATCATTGGTGGTCAATGGATTGAATCCTGTAGGCTGTGCGTTCAGGATGATATTGAAAGGCTCGTCGGCAGATGCGGCAGGTGCTTCAGCACCCGGATTATCCACCGATGCTTCCGGTGTTTCGTTTTTGGCTCCACTGGCGCAGCCTGCGAAAAGCACTGCACTAAGGGCAAGGACCATGGCGATTCTTGATTTTTTCATAATAATTTCCTCCTAAGCGTTTTCTTTTAATGAAGGATCAAAAAGATCCGTTAGTTTATCTCCAAGTACGTTGAAACTGATGACCAGAATCATGACTACAATTCCAGGTATGATGATGAGACTGGGTCGATCCCACATGTATTCCTTTGCCGTGGCGATCATTCCACCCCACTCCGGTGCCGGCGGTGGTGTGCCTAATCCCAGAAAGCTCAAAGTGGCAATGGACATAATGGATGAGGCAAGTCTCATGGTGGCAATGACAATGATGGTTCCCATGATGTTGGGCAGGATATGATACAGAATGATTCTGAAATCACTGGCCCCCAGCGTTCTGGCCGCAACAATGAATTCCTCCTGCTTCACAGACAGAACCTTTGACCTCACCATTCTTGCAAAGGATGGTATGGACCAGATCGAAATGGCTATGGTCGCATTGAGGGTCGATACACCGAGCATTGCTACAATGAGCATCGCAAGAAGAATTCCCGGAAAAGTGAAGAGCACATCCATCAGTCTCATGATGGGATTATCCAGTCTGGGAAAGTACCCCGCTAATACGCCCAGCAGAACACCCACCGTAAGCCCAAGAGCTGTTGCCGCCAATGCGACAATCAGAGTGATCCTTCCACCATAAAGAAGCCTTGAAAATGTATCTCTGCCAAGATGGTCTGTACCAAGAAACCTCCCCATGGAGTTTTCCGGATCCCAGAAACCTGGAAGCAGTCTCTCCTTCACAGCCTGGTCTTCTGGTCCATAGGATGTAAGAACCGGTGCCAGAATCACCATGAGCACCACTACGACAATAAGAATCAGTGCCAATGTGGCTGTGGGATTCTTGATGAGCTTTTTTAAAGCCGCTTTTATTCCTCGTCTGTTTTCCATCGGTTCACCCCCTACTCATAACTGATTCTCGGATCCACCACTACATATAGCAGATCCACAATGAGATTGACTACCACAAACAGTGCGGCAATGACAAGCACTGTGCTCTGCACAGCAGGATAGTTTCTTGCATTAATGGAATTGAGAAGATAGGTACCAACCCCATTGATGACAAACACTTTCTCAGTAACAATGGCCCCTCCCAGCAGTCCGCCGAAACTGGTTCCAAAAACGGTCAGAATCGGGATCATCGCATTTCTCAGGCCATGTATGATGACAATCCGGTTGCTCTTCAGTCCCTTTGCTTTGGCGGTTCTTATGTAGTCGGATTGAAGAACACTGATCATGGAGTTTCTTCCGATTCTCATGAATTGTGCGGCATCCGCCATTCCTAATGCGGACGCGGGAAGAACAGCCTGTTTGAAGCCTTCTGGTGTCCAGAAGAAATCCGTCATCCCTCCAGTAGGAAACCATCCCAGCTTGACTGAAAATAACAGAATCAGCATACTTCCCAGCCAGAAATTGGGAATGGATATTCCCGCAAGAGATGTGGTTGTCAGCAGCTGGTCTGCCCAGCTGTCTTTTCTTACCGCTGCATAGATTCCTATAGGAATCCCGATGAATGTGGCTAGAAGAATGGCTGCAACCGCCAGATTCAATGTGTAAGGAAGCCTTACAGCGATCTCATCAATAATAGGCTGCCTTGTGGTAATGGACGTCCCAAGGTCTCCCTGAAGCAGAAGAGAAAGATAATTCCAGTATTGAACCAGAAACGGTTTGTCCAGCCCCAGATATACCCTGATTCTCTCCACATCATCAGCGGTTGCATTCACTCCAGCAACCAGCTCTGCCGGATCTCCCGGCGCAAGGTAGAGACTTGTGAACACGATAAATGTGATACCTAGCAGCAGCAGAACCATCTGCAATAATCTTTTCAGCACATATTTCCCCATTAAACCATCCCTTTCACGCGTATTGACGAATATAAATCACTATTTACACTTAAATCATCTGTATTAAACAATTCTGAAGAAAGGAATATCCATTCAAATTAGCTGTCTTTTGGATATTCTTTTCTGATAAACGAATTATCTAAAGAAATCATTGTTCGTTTAAATAATTGTATTAATATTATCATTTTATTAATATGCTGTCAACATTTTGAGTGTTTGATACTATAGTCAGATAACGTTTACAATTTTGATAATAATATATCATCATAGCCAAAATTTCATAGAACGGAAATTATATCGTTTACTTCACTTCGCACATTGACAGATTCCAATGCAGCAGTTCTCATTTACTGTAATATTCAGAAAGTTGCTTTGTTCTTAGAATTTATCTCGTATTACTAAATCAGGCGCAAAAAAAATACAGAAACCTTACTCAGTAAGATGTCCATACCCTTAAATCTAGAAACATTTTGAACTTTTCTATTATTGACATACAAGAATATCCTGTCATTTCTTTCTGTTAAAGCTAAATTATAATGGGTTCTTTCCGAAGTTAGTTGATATAATTTAACAAAATCTTTCTTCTAAGCATCTGAAACCCACACCGTCCATACATTGTACGCTTAATTACTTTAATCTTGTTAACGGTCCCTTCAGCGAGTCCATTGCTGTAGGGATAAATAATCGAGTTCTTGACCGCCTGAAGATCTCTATGTATACCTTGTGTAAAGCTTTTTAGCTCAGGTATCGCGGTGTTTTCAACAGATTTTATCCAGTAGTCTAGTTTATACGGATCTCCATCAAATAGTAGGACCTTGAACTCTTTGACAAGTTTGAGCAATTGTTTCAATTCTGGGTATTGGTCTAATACAGCCGAATAGATACCTTTATTAAGACCTTTAATATGGCTCTTTTCCTTATACAGGAGGCTAATGATGGAATGCCTTTCAATACGCTGATAGTTAGTCTGCTGCATGGATGCAGTGTTCTTAACTGTTTCTTTCAAGATATACGCTCTTAAGAGAGAAGCACTTCCATCATATCCTTTTGCTTTAATCTGCTTAAAGATCTTTAAGCTTGATTGTCCTTTCATCGATAACTCTAGGATTTCTTTTCGATATGGATCAAGTTTACTTCTACCTCGTTTTTTGGATCCACCATGATTGCTATTGGGATCAGCAAGTAATGCTCGACCTGGATTATTCAACAATTTAGATTGATTCTCTTCAAACCATTGAAACTCAATGATCTATAGGCCTGGACTCTGTCACCCGTTGGGTGACAAAAATAATAAAAGAAAAGAACCCAAGTTTATGTTA
>CAZXUT010000077.1:0-13179 GCA_964643785.1 uncultured Proteiniclasticum sp. | reverse complement strand
TTTTAGCTCTTCTCTTATTCAGTAAATCAAACGGAACTTACTTTTGAATTTAACCGAAAAAACACAACTCCCTCCTCTTTTTCTAAGGCTTACTTGATCAATTCTTCATTCTTCATATAAGGTCTTAGAGCTTCAGGAATCGTAACCGTTCCATCTTCGTTCTGGAAGTTTTCAAGAATTGCGGCAACGGTTCTACCGATGGCAACGCCTGAGCCGTTCAGTGTATGCACAAACTTCGGCTTGTCCTTCTGGCTTTCCTTATATTTGATGTTAATTCTTCTTGACTGGAAATCTTCGAAATTGGAGCAGCTTGAAATCTCCACATAACGATTGTAGCTTGGCATCCAGACTTCCAGATCAAATTTTAATGACGCTGTGAAGCCTAAATCACCCTTGCAGATCCTTACGACTCTATAAGGAAGACCTAATCCCTGAAGCACTCTTTCCGCATCTTCTACGAGCTTATCAAGCTCCTTGTAGGAATCCTCAGGTTTCGTGAACTTCACAAGCTCCACCTTGTTGAACTGATGCTGCCTGATCAGTCCTCTGGTATCTCTTCCTGCTGAACCGGCTTCTGCTCTGAAGCAGGCTGAATAAGCCACATGCTTTATTGGAAGGTCTTCCACCTGGAAGGTTTCATTACGGTACATGTTTGTTACAGGTACTTCTGCTGTAGGAATCAGGAAATAATCATTCTCTGTGAGCTTGAACGCATCCTCTTCAAATTTAGGAAGCTGTCCTGTTCCTGTCATGGACTGACGGCTGACCATGAAGGGAGGCATCACTTCTTCATAACCATGATCCGTATGCGTATCCAGGAAATAGTTGATAAGGGCTCTTTCCATCCTTGAACCATATCCTTTTAAGAAGGTGAATCTAGACCCTGTTACTTTACCTGCACGTTCAAAATCAAGAATATCAAGATCTGCACCTACATCCCAATGTGCCTTAGGATCAAACTCAAATTTTCTTGGTTCTCCCCACTTTCTGATTTCAACATTGTCTTCATCAGTATTTCCTGCTGGAACATTCTCATTTGGAATATTAGGCAGTCTCATCATGATATATTCGATCTGTTCATCTAAGTCTCTTACTTTGTTATCAAGCTCCTTGATGGTTTCTCCTAATGTCTTCATTTCAGTCATGATTTCAGTGACATCTTCTCCCGCTTTCTTCTTTTTCGGAATCTCTGCTGAAACCTGGTTTTTTCTGGCCTTTGCTGTCTCGACTTCAACAAGCGTTGTTCTTCTGTCTTCATCTAAAGCGACCACTTTATCAAAATCAGAAACGTCGATGCTTTCTCCTCTGTCACTCATGAGTGCTTTGATTTCTTCGGTGTTTTCTCTTATTCTTTTGATATCTAACATGCTCATCACTCCTTACTCATTATAATAGTAGATATAAAAAAGAGTCCTATCATCCTGAAGGGACGATAGAACTCGTGGTGCCACCCTAATTCGATGGACTATGTCCATCCTTCATAAAGATAACGGTCTTCTCCGTACTGTGTTAACAGTCCCTCAGAGGTGGATTCCTATGGCTCGAACTGCAGATTCACACCAAAACATCTGCTCTCTTCTAATTCTTCACCAAGTACTTGTCTCTTCAACGGTTTATTTCAATTAATTATAGCCTTAAGTCCTTTAAAGGTCAACTCTCAATGGTTTTTGTCACGATGATATTTACACCAGTATTCAGGATATTGCTGCAGATGATATCTCCCCTTGTCAAGGGCACACCCACATAGATTCTAGATAAAACCTTTGAGATTTCGATAAAGTGACTGCGTAGAATCGGCTGATCACTTTTAACCGGAACCATGCTGTGATTCTCGGAACCTTTAATCCTCACAACACTGGTATAATACTCACTTTTCATTTTCCTGTCTCCTTCTATATGGAATCGAATTCTTTGATTCTCGCAAAAATCACTTGAGAGTCTTTTTTATCATTCATGATCTCCAGCGGACTTTTATGTAGTTCTCTGGCTAGTATACTGATGACTTTCGTCAAGCAGTAAGATCCCTGACACCTTCCGAAAATGGTTCCAGTTCTTCTCCTGACACCTTCCACTGTTCTAGCACCCATGGGTCTTCTGATGGAATCAACAATCTCACCTTCTGTGACATTGGAGCACAGGCATATCATCTTTCCATATCTGGGATCAATCTTTATGATCTCGTTTCTTTCGGCATCGCTCATTTCTCTGAAGCGATAATATTCTCTTCTCTTCACTTTAAAATCGTTATTTGAGGTGGCTTTGAACTGCTTCAGCACCAGCTCCACAGCATCCTCGCTCAGTGCGGAGAATACATTGTCCACTGCATAGTTTTTGACCTGGATATGGATATATCCATCCTTCTCATACTCTGAATCGATCATGATGGGTTCTGTCCAGTAACGGTTCTCATTCATGATATCCACTCTTTCTGGAGGAAATGGTCCAATGACACTTTCGACTTCTTTCTTCATCTGTGAAAACTCCTTGGAGGATTTCGTCTGAAGACTTGCCAGAAGTTTATTGGTAGAAGTGGGAACTAGAGTGATGACTTCACCGTTTTCCTTATATTCTCTGATGATGTGTTTCACTTCATTGTTGAAATCTTTTTCGATCAGCATGTTTTCAATAATACCCGCTCCACCAATGACTTCCATATCTTTTTTGATGGTGTATTTATCTCCGAAAGTAGTTCTCACAACCACTCTTGCTGTAAATCGATTTTTATTGGTTGTCACTTTGATTCCGCCAAGAGGAAGATCCTGAATATCAAGTACCTCTTCTTCCACTCTGAAACTGACCCCATTGTCATAGGCGATTTCAGCCATGGCTGTAGCATAATCATAAGGAGAGATGACTCCTGTGTTCATGGAATAGATCACATACCCCTCATGAGGCTTGATATTGTGATTCATTTTATTGGCTTCCTCAGAGTTTAAAAGAGAGATTCCTTCAATCTTTCTTTCTACTGCTCTTTTATAGATTTTCTCTGCCTCCTGCTGGCTGGGATAAACGGTGAAAGAAGGGACCTTTTCATAGAAAACATCCAGCTCCTCCGAAAGGGTATCAAGTTTCTGATTGCTTCTTCTGATCAGCTCAAAAACCCTTTCCTCTTCTATATCTTTTCCATCTAGAATCAGTGAAGAGTTGAACAGCGCCACATCTTCTGCGATATCAAAATTTTTCTCGATTACAGCGATATTTAAATTATACTTGCATAATTCATATGCCATGGAGCAGCCGATGAGTCCGCCTCCAAGTATGATTACATCATAGTCCATCTTTTCTCCTCCTACTCTTACTCATCAAACATGGACTCAAGAACACTCTTGAGCTCATCCATGAGCCTTCCATATTCTGCCCAGTCTCCAGCTCTTTGTGCCTCTGTTGCCTGATCGAACAGATCATTAGCTTCTCTTGCAAGCCTTTCTTCCACTAAGCCTCCTGTACCTTCCTGCTCTTCACCTACTGTGAAGTCAAAAAGCAGTCCTAGAGTACTCATGAAAGTATCTCCTATGACAATTTTATCATCATTAGAAATTACATACCTCTTGATTTCAGGAATAGAGTTTTCTCCTTCAGCTACAAGATAAATTGGTACTACATAAAGGAGGCTGTTCTCTATTGGTGCAATGACCATATCACCGAATTCAACACCTGATCCTCCACTGTCAAGGAGCGAAAGCTCTTTTGAAATCTCAGGATCCTGATTCAGTTTGTTTCTGAAAAGGTACGGACTGGAAACGGTCTTCTGTGGTGGAAATTTATATTCGACCAGCTGACCATAATGATCCCCTTCCATTCTCACATTAACAATGGCCACCATATTCTCTTTTCCCTTGATGGTATAGTACTCTGTAAATACCAGTTCAAGTTCTTCCTCATCTCCAAATGAAGTGAAGAGTGAATAAGGTTCCTGAGAAACTTTCTCCTGGGTATTTGTGGTAGTCACTTTTGACTTTTCCCATACATCTTCCCCATTATAAAAAATACCAGGATCTGTCACATGATACTGTTCAAGAACTGATGTCTGCATAGCAAAAAGATCTTCCGGATATTTGATATGATCTCTTAGTGCCTGCGGCATCTCCTCCAGATTCTTGAAAAGGTCTCCGAAAATTTTATTGTAGCTGATGGCGATCGGGTCATTTGCATCAGCAAGATAGAAGTTCACATCACCAGTATAGGCATCTACTGTAACCTTCACAGAATTACGTACATAATTGATTCCATTGAAGGTTCTTGCATTCGGATATTTATCCGATATGGTGTACGCATCGATCATCCAGTAAACTTGGCTGTCTGCCACAACCAGATAGGGATCTGAATCAAAAGTAAGAAATGGTGCGATCGTAATGACGCGATCTCTTATATTTCTCTTTCTTATGATATTGGAGTTTTCATCAATAAGAGATGAAATCAGTATTTTAGGCTCTTTTTCTTCAATGGCATACAGAAGTCTGTTCAGGAAACTGAGCTTGATTCCAGCATCTCCTGTATAACGGTAGGTCTCATTTTCGCCACCCTTAGGATAATCAAATTCATCATACTCCGTGTCGACGATGACATAATCTGAAACCAGTTCACCGAAATAGATTCTAGGATTTTCGATTGGAATGTCTGTTGTGTTGGTGGTTGGGATATTCTTCATCAGAAAATCAGGCTGCCCCTGAGAGGTAGCAGTACTTGAGTCTGACATGACTACTCCATATCCGTGGGTATAAAAAAGATGCATATTCTGCCATGTGGCAGGTGAAATCAGGTCTTGATCTATTTCTCTGGCAGAAAGAAACACCTGCTTCTTCTCACCATTGATGATATATCTGTCCACATCCACATCATTGAAGTCATAATAACCTCTGATGACCTGTGCCTGCTTGATGAAATCCAGCGTATGGCGATAGGAATTGATTTTGATACTGTCCACCACATCTCTGTTCTCGTTGATCTCTGTTGCTGTGATGTCTTTGTCCGCTTCGAACTGTCTGATTTCAACGTTATTAATTCCAAAAGCCTGTCTGGTCATATTGATGTTATTCTCAATGTAAGGCCTTTCAGTTTCCAGCTGATTGGGATTTACCACAAGAGTCTCCACTGCAAAAACAGCCACTACTCTTATAATACTCAGTGCAAAGATTCCGATAACCGGGTAAGCTATGAGATTCACTTTCTTTTTCATGATTCCGTAAGCTATAACGATGGCGGAAACTGCAGATAATACAGCTATGATTCTCAGGAAAGGTACATTGATCTTAATATCTGTGTATCCGGGTCCGTAGACAACACCGGATTCATTGAACATCACAAGATAGGAATCCATGTAGTATTTAACTGCTAACAGAATCATAAAAAGGGATATGAGCATCGCAAGGGCTTTCCCTGCAAATTGGATGAATCCACTCTTGATGACGTGTAGAACGCCACGCGCATTTCTGAAATTCAAGCGATTGATTGAACTCTTTGCTGCAATGACAAGGTAGACAAGAACCGTCAGCAGGATAAGCATTGAGACCACCGATATCGCCATAGAAACAAGGAACTGATACATGGGCAGCCTGAACACATAAAAAGAGATGTCCTTGTTGAATATTGGATCCACCTGATTGAAATCAACACTATTGAAGTATTGAAGAATAACATACCAGTAATCCGTTGCCAGTCCATAGGAAACAATCAGAAAAAATATTCCTGATATTATATAGACATAGCGGTTTCTTCTTTTTACCTCTGCTTCGGTTTTCTTAGGATAAGAAATCGAGTCGTATTTTTTCGCTATACTTTTATAATAAAGAATAGAAATAGTATAGAACACAATAAAAATAGGAATCGTCAGTCCTGCAATGGCCAGGATTCTTGTAATATATGTTCTAGTATACCCGACCTCATCAAACCACTGCAGATTGGCGATGATGTGTGTGGAATTAAATAGTACAATCAGCATGACCAGTATGACGCCGAGGATAAGATAAATATTCTTCTTTCCTCCGAATAGCTTCTTCAACTTGAAATTAAATTTGAAATTGGGATTGATGTCAATTTTCATGTGATATTCCTCCAATAAAATTTGTATAGTCTGAATTAATAACGGTCATCATATTTTTTCAGCAGACAGTGATAAAATAGTAGTTCTTCATTTTTTCTATTGCTGATTTTTTCGGCAGATTCCTGATGTGTACCCACTACCAAATAAAAAAGGGGTTCCTCTTCAAAAATCTCTTGCGCTCTTAATATCTCTTCTCCTCTAGGACCATGATTTCTGAAAGACTTCATAAACTCGTATTTTTCAGCTGCAGTCCTGTCTTGAAACAGTTTATTGATGATTACCGCAAGACTCTTCTCGATGAGGCTCAGCGGTCGATCTATTTTACCGATGTCGTGAAACAAAACGGCTTTTATAAAACCATTGTCTTCTTCAGGATCCAGCTCATTCAAAACACCTTTTGCCACCAGAATTGCATGAATCTGTTCAGATTTCTGTAGCCTTCCAAATAGAGCGATCTCTTGCCTGTTCAGATGAGCTGACAGGAAGTCCCGATCCACGATCTGGAAACCATAACTGATATTTTGTGAAAATTGCCTGATTCGTTTGATCATAGTTACCTCATTCTCTTTTATCTCCATAATTAAAAGGATTTCAGAGCTCTCTTACTATAATATAATTATAATCTAAAACAGGGCATAAATTTCTTCATTTCAAGAATATTAATATAGGATATCCATAATTTGACGACAATTCTCTCCTGGTTACGGTATAATAAAGAAAAGATTAGGGGATGATTTAATGAAGATACACAAGAACAAGCTTCAGTTGAAGACACATAAACCACAGGATTTTTATGAAATTACTGAAGAAGTCAGAAAAATCGTTAAGGAGTCAGGTATAAAGGAAGGAATTCTGACCGTATTTTCTCCTCATACGACTGGTGCTCTTTGCATTAATGAGAATGCGGACTCTGATGTCATAGAAGACATGATTTACGCTCTAGACAAAGTATTTCCGGATGATCCGAAGTTCAAGCATATGGAAGGAAACTCCCAGGCTCACCTGAAATCCATCAATCTAGGAAACACCTTAAGCCTGATTGTGAGTAACGGCCTGATTGATATCGGTGTCTGGCAGGGAATCTTCTTCTGTGAATTTGACGGACCTCGTGATCGAAATGTGACTGTTCATATCATGGGTGAGTAGAATATAAAGCAAAAAAACCGGAGGTAAGCACCTTCGGTTTTTTATAGGACAAATGAAAGAATCCGGATTCTACCTTATGGTAAAATCCGGATTCTTAATGGTGGAGATAAAGAGACTCGAACTCTTGGCCCCCTGCGTGCAAGGCAGGTGCTCTCCCAACTGAGCTATACCCCCATATGGTGGACCTTCAGGGACTCGAACCCCGGGCCGACCGGTTATGAGCCGGTTGCTCTAACCAACTGAGCTAAAGATCCAATAACTGGCGACAACCTACTTTCCCACAGGGCCTCCCCTGCAGTATCATGGGCTCCATTAGGCTTAACCGTCGTGTTCGGAATGGGAACGGGTGTAGCCCTAAAAGATATAGACACCAGATAATTGTAAATAACGATTTGCACCGTTGATTTACTATACAAAACGCACATAGCAAGAATATTGCTTTTACGTATTGTTTTCTAAAAACGTATAAATATATTTTCAGAACAATAATTATTATAAGTCCTGTACCCCTAACTGTCAACAGCTTTTCATCTGATTTATAGGAATTTCGTCATATCCTGTTATTTTCTGTTATTTTCAAGGAAAGAATCTCCATTTTCCGGATTCTCTCCTTTTTTTTCTGTCATTTCTTCTTTATTCCTCTTTGAAAAATCTCATGCATCGATCCAGAATCCCATTCATATGCGCTATGGTGATTCCGTAGTTCGTTATAGGAATACTTCTTTTCTGACTTTTCTCGATACGACTGTGCATTTCTCTTTCACTCAACATACACCCACCACAATGAATAATCAAATCATAATCTTCCTCGCCGATTTTGAATTCAGTACCTGAAGAATGAATGAAACTGAAGTTTTTTCCTGTATATTTTTTTATCCATTCAGGAAGCTTCACTGTGCCGATGTCATCGCACTGTCTATGATGCGTGCATCCTTCTGAGATAAGGATCCTTGAATTCTCTGGTAGCTGTCTCAATAGATGAGCTCCTCTGACAGCTTCCATCAGATTCCCCTTGTATCTGGCCATGAGAATGGAGAAACTGGTCAGTTCAATGTCATCAGGCACGATGTTCTTCACTGCCCCAAAAGCCTGACTGTCTGTGATGACAAGCCTCGGTTTTCTGTTTATGCTTTCCAGTGCATCCTTCAGCTCTTCCACCTGAACTACAATAGCCTGGGCTCTGGCATCGAGTATTTCTCTTAAGACCATCTGCTGAGGAAGAATGATTCTCCCTTTAGGTGCTGCCGAGTCCACCGGAACCACAAGGATGATGATGTCCTTGGGTAGAATCAGATCCGCTATGATCTTTTTCTCCTTCTTTTCTGTCGACATGATCTTTCCCATGAGTTCTTTCAGCTCGTATATATTTTCATCGGTTCGCGCACTCACAGATATGGATTTTTCATTTTCTTTCTCCAGCCTCATGGATGTTGAGAGATCAAGAAGATCTTTCTTATTCAATACGATTATATAAGGAATCTTCCTTCCTTCCAGCTCCTTTATGAGTTCCTTCTCTACTTCGGTTTTTCCGTCCGCAGAATCGATGACTACCAGGGCAAGATCTGATTTTTCTAGAATATCACGGGTCTTCTCGATTCTTTTTTTGCCTAGTTCCCCCTGATCATCAAGACCCGGAGTATCCATCAGGACCACCGGTCCTAGTGGAAGAAGTTCCATTGCTTTATAAACCGGATCCGTAGTAGTTCCTCTTATTTCTGAAACAATAGAAAGATCCTGTCCAGTGATCGCGTTGATGATACTTGATTTACCCGAATTGATCCGACCGAATATGCCGATATGGATTCTTTCACCCTTGGGTGTGCTCTGAAAGCCCATCTATTTCACCTTTACTTTCTTTCATTAAAATCTGAAATCTCTTTTTCCTTCACCAATATCCACAAGATTCTGGATTGCTCTTTCTTTGACTTTTGGATTCGTTATTTTATGAATTTCTCTTTCAATCATCTTTTCGCCCAGGATTCTTGTTTCTTCACTGGCATAATCCATCAGATATTCCTTCAATGTGATCAGCGCATTGGGATGGCAGCAGTTGATGATCTGTCCGCTTTTCAGAAGCATCATGAAACGATCTCCTGTTCTTCCTTCTCTATAGCACGCAGTACAGAAACTTGGAATGTGTCCCATCTCCATGAGCCAGTTCACTATTTCATCCAGTGTTCTTGTATCACTTACATCAAACTGTTCAGACTTATCATCATCCAGTTCAGGAAGTACATATCCACCTACACTGGTTCTGGAACCTCCACTGATCTGTGATACACCAAGACTTAATACTTTCTCTCTACAGGACTGACTTTCTCTTGTTGAGATGATCATTCCTGTATAAGGGACGGAGATTCTTATGCAGGCGATTATTTTGGCGAAAGTATCATCATCAATTCCATTTTCGAAGGCATCCGCATCAACATCATCAGCATGTCTGATTCTTGGTACGCTCAACGTGTGAGGACCTACACCGAAGGTTTCCTCAAGATGCTCTGCATGCATGAGAAGCCCCGTAAACTCATATTTAAAGCGTTCCAGTCCGAAGAGGACACCAAGTCCGACATCATCAATTCCACCCTCCATGGCGCGATCCATGGCTTCTGTGTGGTACTTATAATTATGTTTCGGACCGGTAGGATGAAGTGCCTCATAACTCTCTTTATGATAGGTCTCCTGAAAAAGGATATACGTCCCTATTCCTGCTTCAGCCAGTTTTCTGTAATTCTCCACTGTTGTCGCCGCGATATTTACATTCACTCTTCTGATGGCTCCATTTTTGTGCTTTACATCATAAATGGTTTTTATACTTTCCAGAACATAGTCGATGGGACTATTTATAGGGTCTTCTCCTGTTTCAAGTGCCAGTCTTTTATGACCCATGTCCTGAAGGGCGATGACTTCTCTTCTGATTTCTTCCTGGGTCAGTTTCTTTCTTGAAATATGCTTGTTCTCCAGATGATAAGGACAGTATACACATCCATTGACGCAGTAATTGGACAGATAAAGAGGTGCAAACATGACGATTCTATTTCCGTAGAATCTTTCTTTGATCTCTTCTGCAAGCTTATATATTTCCTGATTCAGATCTTCATAGGAACACTCAAGAAGGACTGCTGCTTCTCTATGTATCAGGCCTTTGCCGAGTCTTGCCTTCTCTATGATCTTCTCCACCACCTGGCGGTTTTCAGCCTGTTCTTTTGCATAGGCTAGTGTTACAAGGATTTCCTCATGACTGATGAATTCTTCTGCATTTTTTGATTTTACATTATACATTGCTATTACCTTCCTTCAATTTCTGTATTGATTAAGTTAAGCTCTGTCATTCTTCTTCGATTTATGATCTCCACGGTCCACCACTACTTCATAGCCTATTTTCTTCATGGATTCTTTGAGAAGATCAAGACTTTCAGCTGCCTCTGATCCTGTATAAGCTTTATCATCATAAAGCATATATTTCTCTCTCACATTCATGGGCGAAAGATTGGGCATCACCACATTAGCACCAGAGAGAACTCCCTTTTCTCTACCATACTCATCAACGGTCCCAAGTGATGTTGTTGCTGGAATAAGTGCGTCAGGAAGCATGATTCTGATGAGAGAAAGCATAAACAAAGTCAGGTCAACTGATCCGCTGGGAAAATCTTTGAATACAGATTCTTTATGTGGTACAAAGGGACCGATACCTACCATTTCAGGCTGGAGTTTATGAAGAAAACACATATCCTTCGCAAGACACTCACTGTTCTGATGGGGTGAACCCACCATAAACCCTGTCCCCACCTGATAACGGATTTCCTTCAGTTCCCAAAGATGACTTATTCTATCAGATAGTTCATCTCCCTCAGGATGAAGCTTTCTGAAATGAGCTTCATCTGCAGTCTCATGACGAAGAAGATATCTGTTCGCACCTGCATCGTATAGCTTCTGGTAGCTTTCTCTTGTTCTTTCACCCAAGGAGAGCGTTATTGCAGAGTCAGGATACGCACTCCTGATCTTAGCGATCATGCTCACCACTACCTGATCTGTGAAATAGGGATCTTCTCCACCTTGGATAACAAAGGTGCGAAATCCAAGTTCGTATCCTTTTTTGCAGCATGAAAGTACTTCTTCCTCTGTTAGGCGATATCTTTCTGCTTTCTGATTTCCACATCTTATACCACAGTATAGACAGTCTCTTTTGCAGTAACTGGTCAGCTCTATGAGGCCTCTGATAAAGATCCTGTTACCATAGGATTCTTCCAGAACGTCTCTTGCCAGAGATCTGGCATAGTCGAGCTCCTCTTCTGTATAGCTTTCTATAAGTTCTCTGAATTCCTCTTCTGTCAGAATACGATCTCTCGACAGTTTCCTGATCAGCATCTCATTTCTGGTCATATCGGCTCCTTCTTACTCTTCGCATAAATTGTTTTTGAGGAAACACCAGGAAGCATTCCAAGTTTTCCTGATAGTGTACTGATGATATCCATTGGTGCATCCACCGCCACTGAAATGATGTTCATGTTTTTTTCACGATAAGGTATGCCCATTCTTCCGATGACATATTCTCCATATTCGTGCAGGATATGGTTCATTTTTTCGGCAGATTCATACTGTTCTATGACAATTCCAATGAGTGCTACTCGTTTCTCCATCTTTTCCTCCCATAAAAAAATACGCCAAAAGGCGCACAGTAATCAAGCTTCTTCCTGCGCCTTTTCCATCGGGAATTCCCTTTGGATGAGTACCAGTTCTAAATTAAGGTTTAAAGAAAGGTAGTTCCTCGCCTTGCACCTTTTCTATCATAGCATATTTATTGTTAATAATATATCAATTTAAGCGTTTTTTAAGCCTTTTTTCTCATTAAAATAATCTCCTTTTCATGCGAAAAAGGAGATTTATCTATCACTATTTTAAGTAATCGTCATAATCAGAAAGTTTTACAAAGCTGTACCCCATTTCAATAAGCATTGGAACAACCTGTCTAAGACCTTCAGCGATTTCTCTATTCGGTTGATTCATATGATAAAGAAAGATAGAACCATTTTTCACCTTTCTGGCGGAACGAAGCATCTGCTCTTTGTTAAAAGTTGCACCAGCATCACCAAGCACATCGAAGTTCACAGCCTTCAAATCCAGTTCATTCAGAACATCCAGTGTAATGTCATCGTAATGGGCTGTACCGGATCGAAAAAAACGGGGACTTTTTCCTGTATAGCTTGTAATGGCATCCTGATTCTTCATGATTTCATCCAAAACACCTTTGATTCCTTCTGTTCCACTTATACCATAGGCGCATCTCCCGTCCATGGATAATGGTTTATGTGCGTATCCATGATTTTCTATCTCAAAAAGATCATTTTGAGATAAAATCTTCATAACCTCAACATTTTCTTCGATCCATCTACCATTGATAAATAGAGTAGCCGGTATGTTCATTTCTATGAGATAGGATATAAGTTCTTCATCATAACCGCTTCCATGGGCTCCACCGCATGCATCAAATGTCAATGCGGCAATCTTCTTCTCCGTCTCAATGGAGGTGTAGACACCGCTGATGTTTTCTCCAAAGGTTCCCACTGTTCTATGTCCATATTTCTCTTCCATATACAGTACCAGATTTTCTTCATCTAGATCCCTTACTGCATTTTCAGTTTCTTCTTTTTCCTGGATGTACTCAATAGATTCTTCTATCTCTTCTTCAGGAAGCTTCTTCTTTTCTTCTTCAGGATCCGATTCCGTATAATCCTTTAAATGCACAGTTTCTATTACCGGTTCATCTCTCTCACTTTCTATCCTGCAGCCAGTTAATGAGAATAGAAAAAGGAACCCTACTATCAAAAGAATACATTTTCTGAACATATCTATCCCCCATCGAATACCTCAGGTTATTTCGCATCATCTTAATTTGATGCATATACTATTATCTATATAGTACACGCACATTTAAATTGATGCAACAAAAAAGCCCTAAGCTTACGCTTAGAGCTGTGTAACCGGCGACAACCTAC
>CAZXUT010000076.1:0-13517 GCA_964643785.1 uncultured Proteiniclasticum sp. | reverse complement strand
GGAGCCCATGATACTGCAGGGGAGGCCCTGTGGGAAAGTAGGTTGTCGCCGGTTAGACAGCTCTAAGCGCAAGCTTAGGGCTTTTTTGTTGATTAAATACGGAAGTTAATAGAATCATTGATAGAAAATGACAAGATCATAGAGTAATACAATGTGAAAGTAGTGAGGGGGAAATAAGATGGAATCAAAAGGACTTTATCTAATAGATGTTGAACAGGGGTACACAATGGAGCAGGCGGTGGCAGAAGCGAAAAGATGTCTCAACTGTAAAAATCCGACCTGTATCACCGGATGTCCAATAGAAAATGATATCCCTGAATTTATCAAGGAAGTATCGAAAGGGAATTTCGGTGAAGCCCGAGAAATTCTTGCAAGAAAAACGAATTTACCAGCGATTTGCGGAAGAGTATGTCCACACGATCTTCAATGTGAGGGTCACTGCATTTTAGCAAAAGCGGGTAAAGAAATTCAAATCGGAAAACTGGAAAGATTTGTGGCTGATTTTGATCATACAATGGGACTGATCAACGAAAAGATTCCAAGAAAGACCAGAGGAAAAGTTGCGGTCATAGGCTCAGGACCAGCTGGTCTGACAGTAGCTGGAGATTTAGCAAAAGATGGATTTAATGTAGTTGTTTATGAAGCTCTTCCAGAACCTGGTGGAATTCTTCTATATGGTATTCCTGACTTCAGACTTCAGAAAGATGTGGTTCGAAGAGAAATCAAGAAAATTGAATCTTATGGAGTCACCTTCATGACGAATATGGTCGCTGGAGAGAACTTCACCATCGATACGCTGTTTGAGAACGGCTTCGATGCAGTCTTCATCGGAACAGGTACAAATGTATCTAATAATCTGGACATACCTGGAAATGAATTATGTGGGATTGAGCTGTCTTCCTATTTTCTAAGGACTTCCATGCTTGCGAATGAAGGAAAACTTAATAGCGATGAAGTCATTGTAAAAGAAGGTGATCGTGTCATTGTCATCGGAGGCGGAAATGTCGCAATGGATGCAGCTCGAACTGCAGTGCGCATTGGGGCGAAGGAAGTTAAAGTTGTTTATAGAAGGTCACTGGAAGATATGCCTGCATCAAAGCTGGAATATGAAGATGCATTAAATGAACATGTCGAGTTTCATTTCAGAAACACACCACTTGAGTATGTTGGAAGCGAAGGAAGAGTCACCGGTCTTAGAGTGATGAATGACGATGGAAAAAAGATCCTCGAAACAGATGTGGTTCTTGTTGCCATCGGTAGTAAACCCGCTAAGAGAATTGTATCAACAACAAAAGGAATCGATGTAGATCAGAAAGGTTATGTTGTTACAAGAGAAAAACCCTACGGCATGTGTACGTTGAAAGGTGTCTTTGCAGGAGGCGATGTAGTACATCAGCCCGCTACTGTTGTGAAAGCAATGAAAGAAGCTAAAAAAGTGGCAGAAGGAATAGCAGCTTATGTTGATGCTAAGAAACTGCTGGATTTATAAAAAATACAAAAAGAGGCTGGTATCTCGAAATGAGATCCAGCCTCTTTTTGCATTTAGACTATTGTTTAAAAGAGAAGTGAAAAAATTCTAAAGAAACTTTCCTTGAGATGTGTGAATTTACTTCCCTGATTATATTCATCAAGGGTAAGCATTCTACTGACTGCCATATCATCATAAAAGAGACCTTCCATTTTAGCAGAAGTCAGTTCATCATAGATCACTGCATTGACTTCATAGTTGTAATAGAGGCTTCTCATATCAAAGTTGGCTGTGCCCAGAGTACAGATATTTGTGTCTATCACAACAGCTTTGTTGTGATAGAAAGCAGTTTTATCATAGAAGTAGAATTCACCACCGACATCAAGCAGTTCCTTGATGTAAGTCATAGAAGCGTGTCCGACTGGAGGATGATCATATTGTTCAGGAAAGACTATTTTTACATCAATACCAGATAACACGGCCATTTTCAAAGCCTCCATCAATGACTCGGATGGAATGAAGTAAGGAGAACTGATGTAGATTTTTTCTTTAGCTGTTGTGATCATCTTCAGAAACAGCTGTTCAATAGTTGAGTATGGCGATCCGGGACCATTATAGACCAGCTGCATCGGTAGGTACTCTGTGACTGTATTTACCGGGAAATAGTTGCTTAAATCTCCCTCTCTCTTATAGGTTTGTCTCTTTTTGTCATATTCCCATTTCTTAGCTTCTTCATTAATGGATAAGACAGAGAAGAAATCATCAAAGAACAAGGCTTGTAGTCCTAGAACAAATTCTCCTTCGATTCTTGAATGGGTATCTCTCCAATAACCGAACTTCGATTCACCGACATATTCATCTCCAATATTGTTTCCACCAAGATAACCAATCTTGCCATCTATAATAACGATTTTTCTATGGTTACGATAATTTATGGAAGTATCAATAAACTTACTGATACTCGCAAAATGTGCGCTATAGGTAACCAGTTCGATTCCGCTTTCTCTAACTTTCTTAAGATAGTCCTTATCAAAAGTTCGCCCTCCGATTTTATCCATGATAAATCGAACTTTAACCCCTTCTTTGGATTTTTTTATAAGCAGGTCGAAAACCTGTCTTCCGATTTTATCTGATTTGACAATATAGTACTCCATATGGATATGATGTTTAGCAGATTCCAGATCCTTCAGAAGAGCTTCGAATTTCTCCACTCCATCTTTGTAAATCGTTATTTTGTTGTAAAGAAACATTGGGCTCTCATTTCCCATGGTGACCATTTTAGCCATTTCCTGATGTGGACCAGCATACTCTTCTAAGCTGGTTTTGATGAAATCGACCATTTCAGGAGAAAGTCTTTCTTTCAGGTTTTTGGACTCCCAGTTTCTGCCGACCAGGAAGTAAAGTACAAGTCCAACAAAAGGGACGAGCATAAAAATGAGCAGCCATCCGATTGATTTTTCGGGTTTCTCTCTGTTTCTGAATATGATAGTCAGCGATATAAGAAAATTGATGAATATAACAAGCACTGTAAACACGTTATAAAAATTCAAGGATAAAACCTCCCTATCAGGTTACTCATCATCTGAGATAACAGAAGCTCCAACTTCAGAACCTGCAGGGTTCACGGTGGAGTAGTTCAATAAGTCTATTATAATATATATTCCGATAGCGGGTTCGATTTAACAGTAAGTTTCCAAAATTAAAACAAGATAAACAGGTGGGGAATCGATAGAATCCTCTATAAATGTAAAAAACTAATAAAATATAAACTAATTAGAAATAAATTTAGTAAAACATTAACTAAATTTATTGACTATAGGCAGAACTTTTGTTAACATTACTTTATGTAACCGATTTCTTTGAATTTAAAGAGTATTTTAAGAGCGTTATCCATATCGTTGATTCTATAATTTAGTAAAACTTTATCTATTTAAGGGGGAAATGATTTGAGAATGATACAACCGTTAAGTCGCTGGAATTATCATGAAAGCTTTAATGAAGTTCATATTACAGATTTTAAAAACATGGATGGCTTTCAGGAGGTAGTAATTCCACATACAAACAAAGAGACACCTTTCAGTAATTTTGATGAAAAAATGTATCAGTTTATATCCTGTTATAAAAGAATAATTAATATAACAGAAGATATGAAAGGGAAAAGGATATTCATTGACTTTGAAGGAGTGATGACTTACACAGAGGTATATCTAGATGGCAAGCAAGTGGGGAGTCATAAGGGAGGATATACACCTTTCTCCATAGAAATCACATCATCAGCATCTATAGGTGAACATGAACTAGTTCTGAAAGTTGATTCTACTGAAAGAAGCGATATTCCCCCTTTCGGGTTCGTTATCGATTATCTCTGTTATGGTGGCATCTATCGTGAAGTATACCTGAGAGCCGTGGAAGATACTTTCATTGAAAATACGAAATTAGAATATGATCAGTTAAGTAATGCGTTGGATTTCATTGTGTTTACTGATTCAATAAAAATGAAGAAGGTGAAAATCCTTGTATCACTTTCAAAGGACAACACACTTCTCTATAGCAATGAATTTGAGACTGTAGTGAAAGAGGGTAGAAATCAAGATAAGATAACTCTGAACAATCTATCAGATCTTGTGCTTTGGGATCTTGAACATCCTACCCTCTATGACGCAAAAGTTGAAATAGTTGAAGAATCAGAAGTTATAGATTTCTCTGAAACAAGATATGGTTTCAGAACAGTAGAATTCAGAACAGATGGGTTTTATCTCAATGGCAGGAACATCAAGCTGAGGGGGCTTAATCGTCATCAGTCCTATCCATATGTAGGATATGCGATGCCCAGACGTGCACAGGAAAAAGATGCTGATATTCTGAAAGTTGACTTAGGTCTGAATGTAGTGAGAACTTCTCATTATCCACAGTCCAAGCATTTTCTGAATCGATGTGATGAGATAGGGCTATTGGTTTTTGAAGAAATACCAGGCTGGCAGCATATTGGAGATGAGGCCTGGCAGGCGGTAGCGATTGAGAATGTTCGTGAAATGATAGAACGGGACTGGAATCATCCTTCCATCATAATCTGGGGTGTAAGAATAAATGAATCTCCAGATAATCATAATTTTTATATAAAAACAAACCAGTTAGCCAGAGAACTTGATCATACACGTCAGACAGGTGGAGTCAGATTTATTGAAGACAGTGAATTCCTGGAAGATGTTTATACTTTCAATGATTTCCAGGCCGGATTCAAAGAGAGAAGACACCGTGATCAGAAAGCTGTGACTGGATTGAAGAAAGATGTACCGTTTCTTGTGACTGAATTTGCAGGTCATATGCACCCGACTAAACGTTATGACCCTGAACAGTGGCGAGTAGAACATGCGAATAGACATGCGTATACCCATGATGAGATTGGCAGAGATCATAGAATCGCAGGGGCCATCGGATGGTGTGCATTTGATTACAATACGCATTATCAGTTTGGTTCCGGTGATAGAATCTGCTACCACGGTGTTATGGATATGTATAGAATTCCGAAATATGCTTCCTATGTTTATTCAAGCCAGAAAGACCCATCAGATGAAGTGATTCTTGAACCACTAACCAACTGGACACAGGGAGATAGACAGGAAGGTGGCGTAATGCCTCTTGAAATCTATACAAACTGCGATAATGTGAAAATGTTTATTGGAGATAAGCTTATCGGAGAGTATCAGCCAGCTGTAAAGAAGTTTCCAGGCCTTGAAAGACCACCAGTAATTATCGACGAGATGATATCAACCTGGGGAGATTTCTGGAATGATGCGCTGTTCATCGGATATATCGAAGGCGAAGAAGTAATACGGAGAAACTTCCTGAAAGATCCAGTTCCAGCAAAGCTTATTCTGGAAGCGGATGATAAGGAGCTTATGAAAAATGGCTATGACGATTCATACGATGTGACAAGAGTAACCGTTACTTTAACGGATCGAATCGATAATATAACAGCCTATGGATTTGAAAGAATCCGATTCAATCTGGAAGGTCCCGGAAAAATAATTGGACCGGCAGAAACTGTAATGACCGGCGGCGCAATTGCTTTTTGGATCAGAACTACTGGAGAAGCAGGGATGATTACACTAAGTGCCGAAACACCAAATATGATATCAAATAAAGTTGATATAAAAGTATTCTAGGAGGGTAAAATGAAAAAAATCATTGTATTAGTAACAACCTTGGTTATGGCGCTTTCAATTGCAGCATGTGGAAGCAAAGACACAAACACAGATGAGCAGAAACTTACAATCTGGGCTTGGGACAAAGCGTTCAATATCGCTGCACTTGAGGAAGCAAAAATTGCTTATCTCGAAGACAATCCTGATGTGGAGATAGAAATCGTAGAGTATGCTCAGGACGATCTTATGCAGAAACTGAATACAGGTCTTAACTCTGGTGTCACTGAAGGACTTCCGAACATCACATTGATCGAAGACTATCGTATTGCCGGTATTCTGGCTTCTTACCCAGATGCAGTCATGAATCTATCTGATATCGTTAATTATGACGATTTCGCTCAATACAAAGTTGCTAATATGACAGTTGATGGAAAACAATATGGAGTACCATTCGACTCAGGCGTAACAGCAATGTTTTACAGAACAGATCTTATTGAACAATCTGGATTCAGCGTAGACGAAATCGAAGCTGGTATTACATGGGACAGATTCATTGAAATTGGTGAAGCTGTAAAGGAAAAGACAGGAGTTTCAATGCTCACACTTGATCCAAGTGATTTTGGACTGGTTAGAACAATGATGCAGAGTTCAGGCACCTGGTATACAGATGAAGATGGAAAGTTGAATCTTGTAGGAAATGAGAAGCTGGAGAAAATCCTGGCTACTTATCAGAAGCTGATGGAATCAGGTATCGTCAATCAGCATACAGACTGGGCTCAATTTGTAGGCGCTGTAAATGAGGGTAAAGCAACAACTGTACCAACAGGATGCTGGTTTGCATCATCAATCAGCCAGGAGGAATCACAAAGCGGAAATTGGAGAATTGCTCCTATTCCAACAGTATCAGATATTCCTGAATCTGTAGGATACTCGAATAGTGGTGGATCTTCATGGTACGTACTTGATAAAGTAGGCAACAACGAACTGGCTGCTGATTTCATGGCTAAAACTTTTGCGGGTGACGTGAATCTGATGAATACACTCGTTGAAAAGATCAACTTAGTCAGTACTTATCTTCCAGCTTCAGATGGAGAGAATAACATGAAAGAAAATGAATACTTCTCCAATCAGAAAATTTTTGAACTCTTTGGACAATGGACAGAACAGATTCCATCGGTTGTATATGGAATGAATACATACGCCATAGAAGATCTTCTGGAAATTGAATATCAGAAAGTATCAACCAGTGGAATTTCTCTGGAAGAAGTTCTGAAAAATACTGATTCACAAGCGAAATCCCAGTTGGGACTTGAATAGCATACACTTGAGATAATATGATATGTGCTTGCTGACGCAGCACATATCATTATTAATTAATAAAGGAAGTGATTGAATGAAAAAGGAAAAGAAAAATACGTTTAATGGAAGATACAATAGAACCGGATGGGGATTTGTCATCTTTGCCGTTGTATCCATTACGCTGTTTGTTTTCTATCCGATGATTCAATCGTTTATCACATCTTTTAAAACTGGTATGGGAAATAACCTCCAGTTCAATGGAATTGATAATTATAAACGATTGTTGTCTGATCAGAATTTTAAGATTGCACTTAAGAATACACTGACCTATCTGATTGTACAGGTTCCTATTATGCTTTTTTTAGCCCTTATGATTTCTGTCATGCTGAATAGTAGTAAATTGAAATTAAGAGGACTTTTCAGAGTTGCGATTTTTCTCCCTTCAGTGACATCTCTTGTAGCTTATTCAACTATTTTCAAGAGTCTCTTCACAAATGACGGACTTATGAATCGAGTGCTTATGACCATGGGACTCATTGGGGAAAATATAAATTGGCTGACAGATCCTTTTTGGGCGAAAATTACGATCATCATTGCGATTACCTGGAGATGGACCGGCTATAACATGATTTTCTATCTGGCTGCTCTACAGAATATTGATACCGAAGTATATGAAGCTGCCGAACTCGATGGTGCGAATGCAATACGGAAATTCTTCAATATTACGGTACCGCTATTAAAACCAATTATTCTTTTTACGACAATAACCTCTACCATAGGAACATTACAGTTATTTGATGAAGTAGTTAATATTACCGGAGGTGGACCGGCCAATGCCACCATGACATTATCCCAATACATCTATAACCTTTCCTTTATGTACACACCGAATTTCGGTTATGCAGCAACTGTATCTTACACGATACTAGTTCTGGTGGTGGGATTATCCATTGTTCAATTAATCTATGGAGGTGATAAACGTGAAAAAAATTAATAGAATCCTGATGTACACATTTTTGAGCGTTGTTTCATTTATATCCATATTTCCATTTCTCTGGATGATCATCAGTTCAACGAATAAATCGGTGGAGGTCACAAGAGGAACCGTTTCCTTTGGTGCGAATTTCATGACGAACTATCAGAACCTTGTTTCCAACACAAACTTCTGGCAGGTTTTCGGAAATTCAGCATTTGTGGCTATCATAACAACAGTATTAGGCATAGTGGCATCTTCCATGGCAGGATACGGATTTGAAATGTATCGTTCCAAACAACGGGATCGTGTATTTACCATCATTCTGATTTCCATGATGGTTCCATTTGCCGCATTGATGATTCCTTTATATCGTCTGATCAGTCAGCTGGGACTGATCAATAACTACCTTGCTATTATTTTACCGGGTATTTCGACAGCTTTTCTGATCTTCTTTTTCCGACAGAACTCCAAGATGTTTCCTAAAGAAATATTGGAGGCTGCAAGAATTGATGGGCTTAGTGAAGTAAGGATATTCTTTACGATATATTTACCTGTTATGAAATCAGCATATTCTGCTGCAGGTATCATCACGTTCATGAGTACCTGGAATAATTTCCTTTGGCCGCTTATCGTACTGCAATCACCGAACAAAATGACACTGCCAATATTTATCTCTTCTCTTGGTTCAGCATATACGCCTGATTTCGGTGTGATCATGCTTTCGATTGTAATATCAACATTACCTACAGCAATCCTGTTTTTTCTGATGCAAAAGAATTTTGTCCAGGGAATGCTTGGATCTGTCAAATAGAGAGGTGGAAATATGTCAATATCAGTGAATAAAAACCCAATGGAATTTCATCTTTTCAATCAGAAGATCAGCTATATTATCCGAGTAGATGAGGAGACAGGAGAAGTTCTATCCTGCTATTTCGGAAAGCATATACAGCATAAGGATTCATATTCTTATTTGTCCGAAAAGATAGAAAGACCGTGTACCACTTCTCTGGTTGAAGGGAACCACAAAAGCTCATTGGAATTTATGCGTAGAGAGTATCCTGATTTTGGTCACGGAGATTTCAGAACAGCAGCTTTTGATATCCATACAGAAGTGTCAGGTTCAATCTGCGAATTCAAATATGTTGGCTATAACCTTTTTAAGGGAAGAAAAGCAGTGCAGGGAAAACCTCATTTAAGGATTGAAAATGAGAAAGATGCTGAAACGCTGGAGATTATTCTTGTGGATGCTGTTTCCAAGGTAAGGATGATTCTTACTTATTTGATTTTAGAAGAAAGTGCTTCTGTAGTGAGAAGTGTTCGTTTTGTCAATGAAGGAAAGAAACCAGTCATCATAAAGAAAGCGATGAGCTTTTCCATGGACTTTCGAGATAAAGACTACAAAATGCTCTCTCTTTCGGGGACATGGGCAAGAGAAAGACATATTGAAAAAAGCCTTCTACATCCGGGTGTTCAATCAGTTTATTCTACAAGAGGAACAAGTGGACATACCTTTAATCCGTTTTTCGCATTGATGAAAGAAAATGCGGAGGAATACCAGGGAGAGGTTTATGGGTTCAGTCTGTTGTATAGCGGGAATTTTTTAGGTCTTATTGATGTGGATACCTTTGAAACAGCCAGAGTGATGATGGGCATTCATCCCCAGGATTTTTCATGGAAACTAAACACCAGCGAAGAATTCGAAACCCCGGAATGTATCATGACGTATTCGTCTACTGGACTAAATGATCTTTCCCAGGAGCTGCATAAGATCATCATGAAGCACATAGTGAGAGAAGAACATCGACAGGATATAAGACCAGTGCTGATAAACAACTGGGAAGCTACCTACTTCGATTTCAACGAAGAGAAAATCATTGATTTCGCTGAAGAAGCTGCAACCTTAGGGTTTGATCTCTTTGTCCTGGATGATGGATGGTTTGAAGGTCGTAATGATGATACAACCAGTCTCTCTGACTGGAATCCTGATCTAAGTAAGCTTCCTGAAGGAATCAGCGGACTCTCAAGGAAAGTGAAGGAAATGGGTATCTCATTTGGCTTATGGTTTGAACCGGAGATGGTATCAAAAGGTACTAATATTTTTGAAACACATCCGGAATATCTGGTGGGACATCCCATGAGAAAGAGGACCCATGGCAGAAATCAGTATGTATTGGATTTTTCCAATGATGAAGTGGTTGAACTGGTATTCGGCATGATGGAAAAAATTCTGACTGAAAGTGAAATCTCATATATAAAATGGGATATGAATCGATCAATCACCGAAGCCTGGTCCATGAATCTTCCAGCAGAAAGGCAGGGGGAGTTTTATCATAGATATATAATGGGTGTCTATAAGCTTTATGAGAAACTGATTGATGCTTTCCCTGAAGTGCTCTTTGAGTCCTGTGCCAGCGGTGGTGGGAGATTTGATCCCGGGATGCTATACTATGCACCACAGACATGGGCGAGTGATGACACGGATGCGTGGGAAAGAGTGAAGATTCAATATGGAACCTCCGTAGTCTACCCGTTAAAAACCATAGGGACCCACGTTTCTGCTGTACCGAACCATCAGGTAGGAAGAATCACAAGTCTTAAAGCAAGAAATGAAACTGCGTATTTTGGCAGTTTCGGGTATGAGATGGATATCACGAAGATGTCTGAAGAAGAGAAGAATCAAGTCAGAAAGCATATCCTCTTCTTTAAAGAGAAGAGACAATTAATCCAACATGGTGATTTATACAGACTGCTTTCACCATTTGAAGGGAATATCGCGTCCTGGATGGTTCTGTCAAAAGACCAGAAAGAGGGACTGGTCTATATATGCCAGGCTTTAGCGATTCCAAATGCACCACAGATCAGAATTAAACTGAAAGGTCTCAATGAGAAGAGTAAGTATCAGGTTGTCGGTTCTGATCATTGGCACTACGGAGATGAACTCATGTATCTGGGGATTCTCTTCAATGAACACTATTTCGAGAGTGCTGACAATGTACAGTTCGTTCTTAATCATGATTTTAGGACGTATCTCTTGGAAATTAAAGAAATATAGAGATTTGAGTAAGTATCAGTTGCATTAGGGTGGAAAAAGACTGACAATTGTAATAGGAAACTGATGTTGGAGGTATGGGGCATGGTAACGATAAAAGATATTGCAGACAAGGCAAATGTATCCAGCGCGACTGTATCCAGAGTGCTGAATTTTGATGATTCGCTTAGTGTTTCTGATGAAACCAAACGGAGGATTTTTGAAATAGCGGAAGAGCTTGAATATGTTCCAGTTCGTAGAAGGAAAAGCAGAAAAAAAGCGAAGATAGGAATCCTGCACTGGTATGATTCTCACAAAGAGCTTGGAGATCCTTACTATCTATATATAAGACTCAGTGTCGAGAAAAGATGTCTGGATCTTGGGTATGAGGTTGTGAGATATAATAATATCGGGGATTTCACAAATCTGGATACAGTAGATGCTATTATTGCCATTGGAAAATATGATGAAGATGATCTGGAGAAGATTATCTCGAAGAATAATAGAGTCGTTGTCGTAGATTATTCACCTAGTGACAAGTATGATGCCGTGGTCATTGATTTCAGAGATGCTATGGATAAACTCATGGTATATCTCCATGAATGTGGACATCGCAGAATCGGTTACTTAGGAGGAAAAGAACTGTATCATAGTGGAGAGCCTGTATTTGACTTCAGATTTCAGTATTTCAAGGAATTCATGTACTTCCATGATATATATCGTGAGGAGGACTGTTATTTCGGCGAATTTTCTCATCAGGATGGGTATCGCCTGATGAAGGACGCCTTACTGAAAGAAAACAGGCCAACAGCATTTTTCTGTGGGAACGACAATATGGCAGTTGGTGCTTATAAAGCGATTTATGAAAAGGGACTTAAGATTCCAGATGATATCAGTATTGTCGGATTCAATGATCTGCCAGGGTCGAAGTATATGGTACCTTCTTTGACCTCTGTAAGAGTGTATACTGAATATCTAGGTGAGGCATCCGTGGATCTTTTGTCTGAAATACTGGAAAAGGATAGGCGCTATGTGAAGCGCGTAGTAATTCCAGTGAAACTTAAAATCAGAGAAAGTGTCAGGGATCTTACAGGTACCATATCAGAAGAAGAATAGTACACCATTTTTCTTATTTAAATGGTTTGTTAATAGAAGGAGATTGCGTGATGGAATTATTAAATAGATTTTTTGAGTTATTTGGTGAAAAAGCAGATGGATTGTATTTTGCACCAGGCAGAGTTAATTTGATCGGAGAACATACTGACTATAATGGAGGTAATGTTTTTCCGTGTTCTCTGACGATAGGTACATATGGAGCTGTGAGAATAAGAGAGGATAGAAAAGTAAGATTCTATTCGGAGAATTTTCCGGATCTAGGCATCATAGAATTCTCACTTGATGAGCTTATATACGATAAATCTCATAATTGGGCGAATTATCCTAAAGGTGTAGTAAAAATGTTCATGGACTCAGGTCATACCATTCATCAAGGGGTTGAAATCTGCTATAGCGGTGATATTCCTAATGGATCCGGACTTTCGTCCTCTGCATCGATTGAAGTACTTACTGCATTTATACTGAAGGATATTTTTTCGCTGCCGATTTCAATGATAGACCTCGTCAAGCTGTGTCAGAAAGTGGAAAATCAATTTATTGGTGTCAACTCGGGAATCATGGATCAGTTTGCAGTTGCCATGGGTAGAAAAGATAAGGCTATATTACTGGACACCAACACTCTGGAATACCGATATGCTGATATCAAGTTGAAGGATGCATCCATTATTGTGGCGAACAGCAATAAAAAGAGAGGGCTGCAGGATTCTAAATATAATGAGAGAAGAGCTGAATGCGAGGAAGCCCTTAGAAGGCTTCAAAAGAAACTTGATATAAGAGCTTTAGGTGAGCTGACCAGTGAGGAGTTCCTTGAAAATACCAATCTGATCGAAGATCCTGTTCTTATTAGAAGAGCACTTCATGCAGTCACGGAAAACGAAAGGACATTACTTGCAGTAAAAGCACTCGAATCGGATAACATTGAAGAATTCGGAAAACTCATGAATCTTTCGCACGATTCGCTCAAAGAGGATTATGATGTTACGGGGATAGAGCTGGATACACTTGTAGAACTTGCCCGGGAAATAGAAGGAACCATAGGTTCGAGAATGACAGGTGCCGGATTTGGGGGATGTACTGTATCTATTGTAAGAAATGATGCTATTGAGACTTTCATCTCTAAAGTTGGAGAAGCGTATAAGGAACGCATCGGATATGACGCGGAATTTTATGTGGTTTCAATCGGAGAAGGCGTTCATCGTATCTCATAAAACTGGATATTTTGATAAAAACAAGGAATCTTCTCCAGTTTTTTCCGTGAATCTGAAGAAGACTCTTTTTTGTTTCACCTTGAGTGTCAATCGTTAATAAGGAATCGGTTTTCAGAGGTGGATTTAATGGAAGATAGATATTAAAAGTTTTGCAAAAAACCTGTTGACATGTGCTTTGAAGGCATGCTATTATAGACAAGTCGCTTGAGACAAGTGATGAGAAACAAAACACACAGTTCTTTGAAAATTAAACAGAATATAGGTAAAAAACAAAGCG
>CAZXUT010000075.1:0-13695 GCA_964643785.1 uncultured Proteiniclasticum sp. | reverse complement strand
CCTGGACGAGGGCGTTCCTAGCTGTTTTTGATTCTTACAACTGTCAAAGTCGGGAATCATTGAAAAAATCAGTTTTGAAATAAACCGGTGGATTGGAACAAAGGAAATCAGAGGAATCCATCTTACTGTGCATCATCCCGATCTATTAATATAAAGAGCAGCAGTATTCGCTCAACTGGATGATAAAATTAAAGCCTCTCATAGGTCATAGCCTTTTGGCATGCTATAATAATATCAAATGAAATATAATGTAAACGGAGGACTAACATGAAAAAATATGTTATCGGTGTGGATCTTGGTGGAACAAAGATCACCACTGCCATCAGTGACTTAACTGGAAGAATCATCGAAAAAACCACTCTTGCTACGGGTTCTCACTTAGGTGAAGAAGTTGTAATGGAAAGAGTTTTTGAATCTATTTCTATGGTGCTTGAAGCGTCAAAACTGAATGCAGATGAAGTCAGAGCCATCGGAATTGGATCACCTGGTCCTCTAGATGCTGAAAAAGGAACCATAATCACAACCCCTAACCTTCCATTCAAGAACTACAATGTGGTGAAACCCATTGAAAGAAAGTTCGGCATTAAGACTTATCTTGATAATGATGCCAATGCCGCTGCCATCGGAGAGTATACTTTCGGTGCAGGTAAAGGCACAAAGCACATGCTCTATATCACGGTATCAACAGGTGTAGGCGGTGGAGCCATCCTTAACGGCAGACCTTACAGAGGGAATACCTCCAATGCGCTGGAAGTTGGACATATGACCATCGATCCGTTCAGCAGACATCAGTGCAACTGTGGTAAGTTTGGAGACCTGGAAGCGCTGGCATCCGGAACAGCAATAGCCAAAAGAGCGAAAGAAGCTGTTCTTGAGGGCAGAGAGACCTCTTTAAAGGATTCGGAACCTATAACAAGTTATGAAGTTCATCAGGCTTATCTTGCAGGAGATGAAGTGGCCATTGAGATTCTTGATAATGCATTTATGTATATGGGTATAGGAATTGCGAATCTCATCGTGAATTTCGATCCTGAAGTCATCGTCATCGGTGGAGGCGTATCGAAGATCGGAGATCTGTTTTTCGAAAAAATCAAAAAAACCGCAAGAGAACGAAGCTTTGATTTCATGTTTGATGCCACAAGAATCCTTCCAGCAGAGCTGGGACAGGAAGCAGGTGTGGTTGGTGCGATTGCGCTGGCGCTCATTGAAAGTGAAGAGAAGTAAGCTATATAAAATCTCATAGAATGGGAGACTTCCTGTCGTTATAACTGACAGGAAGTCTTTTATCTTCTGAAAAATAAGATGAAAGACTCTTTTCTAAAGGGTTTCAAGGGAATATTGTTTTGTGAATGGTTTGTATTATGATAGAATAGACTGGTTAGAAAAAGCAGGCAGGTGAAAAGATGTTAAATATCTATATTACAAGACACGGAGAAACACAATGGAATACAGAAGGCAGACTACAGGGCTGGCTGAATTCTCCTTTGACAGAAAAAGGAATTCTTCAAGGCCAGAAACTGAATCATGCAGTGAAGATGTATGACATAGAAAAAATCTATTCGAGTCCAAGTGAAAGAGCATTGAAAACAGCCATTTCAGCGAAAGGGAAACTTGGAGTTGAAATTGAACTCATGGATGAACTGAAAGAAATGAATATGGGGCAGTGGGAAGGTAAGACACTGGACCAGATCAAAGAAAGAGAACCTGAGAATTTTGAGAACTATTGGCTTAGACCTGATCTGTTTGTTAAGAATACAGGGGAAAACTTTGAAGAAGTACTTTCACGTACAAAAAAAGCATTAGATAAGATCATGAAGGAAAATTCCACCGGGAATATTCTGATTGTGACCCACGGCGTTACACTGAAAGCACTGATGAGTCACTTCTCGTCCGAAGGATTTATAGAATTCTGGACGAAGCCTGTGGTTAAGCAAGCCAGTATATCACTGGTCAGGGTTCATGAACTTGAAAAAGGCGAAATACTTCTTTATGGAGATACCAGACATTTTGATGAGATGGAGATGAGATAATGAATGCTGAAATCATGGCAGTTGGAACAGAACTGCTATTAGGAGATATCGTCAATACCAATGCGCAGTACCTGGCAAAGGAGCTGGCGCTTCTTGGCATCGGAATCTATAGACAGACCACAGTGGGCGACAATGAAGAAAGACTGAAAAAAGCACTTCAGGAGGCTATGAAGGAATCTGAGATCATCATCACCACAGGTGGGCTTGGACCCACACCTGATGACATCACCAAGGAAGTATCAGGCATAGTTCTTGGAAAAGAACTTATTCTCCATGAACCTTCCTATGAAGTGATCAGATCCTATTTCAAGCATAACGACAGAGCCATGGCCAACGGTAACCAGAAACAGGCGATGTTTCCTGAAGGATCGATTATTCTAGACAATCCGAATGGAACTGCACCGGGGTGCATCATACCGGGAGAAGATAACAGATACATCATCAATCTTCCAGGACCACCTAAAGAGATGATTCCTATGTTTGAGAACAAGGTGAAACCATTTCTTCTGCAGTTCATGGACCACACCATCATCTCGAAGACTCTGCGATGCATCGGTCTTGGAGAATGGGATATGGCCAAAAGGGTGAAGGATCTTCTTGATGACAGCAATAATCCAACAGTAGCGCCTTATGCGAAAGATGGAGAAGCTATTTTGAGAATCACTGCAAAGGCAGCCACGGAAGAGGAAGCTCGTGCCATGATTGCACCTATGGAAGCTGAGATCAGAAATCGTATCGGAGAATACATCTACGGTGTCGATGAGGATACGCTCCAGGATGTCATCGGAAGAGAGCTTGTGGCTCATGACAGATCCATTGCCATCGCGGAATCCGTAACTGGCGGCATGATCGCTTCAAGGCTTTTAGGATTTGAAGGTGGTATGTCCAAGGTTTTAGACGAAGCCTTTGTGACCTACAGCAATGAATCCAAGGTGAAGTACCTGGGCGTAAGAGAAGAGACACTGAAAGAGCATGGAGCTGTCAGTGAAGAAACCTGCAGAGAGATGGCGGAAGGCCTTCACGAGAAGACCGGAGCTGAAATCTGCCTTGTCACCACTGGAATAGCAGGTCCAACGGGTGGAACGGAAGAGAAACCGGTAGGCCTTGTCTATATCGGGCTGGGTATCAGAGGTGAAGTGAAGGTTCATAAACGCTACTTCACCGGTGGTAGAGAAAAAATCAGAGTGCGTGCAACCATTGCATCGCTTGATATCCTAAGAAGAGAACTGAATGAGATGACGAAGGAATGATCCTTTTGTCTGAATTATATGAAATAAGAGGTAGAGAATAAATTTGAGTATTTTAACAGTAAAAAATGTAAGTCATGGTTTTGGAGACAGAGCCATATTTGAAGAAGTGAGTTTCAGACTCCTTAAGGGAGAACATGTAGGAATCATCGGAGCCAACGGGGAAGGAAAATCCACCTTCATGAATATCGTCACCGGAAAACTGGAACCTGATGAAGGAACAGTGGAATGGGCGAACCGTGTTCGTGTGGGATATCTTGATCAGCATGCGAGCCTTGAAAAAGGCGCAACCATCAAAGACGTTCTGGAAAGCGCTTTCAAGTATCTTTTTGATATGGAGCAGGAAATTTTCTCCATCGGAGATAAGATGGGAAACTGTTCGGAAGAGGAGCTTTATAAACTCATGGATGACATGGGTACGCTCCAGGATATTCTGGACAACAGCGGATTCTATAGCATCGATCCTAAGGTTGAAGAAGTAGCAAGAGGTCTCGGAATGAAAGACGTAGGACTCGACAAGAAAGTGGATGAACTTTCAGGGGGACAAAGAAGCAAGGTGCTTCTTGGAAAGCTGCTTCTTGAATCTCCTGATATTCTTCTACTGGATGAGCCTACAAACTATCTGGATGAAGAACATGTGGACTGGTTGAAAGTATATCTGAAGAACTATCAGAATGCTTTCATGCTGATTTCTCATGACATTCCATTCATCAATGAGGTCGTCAATATTATCTATCATATGGAAAACAAAGAGCTTTCAAGATATGTGGGAAATTATGATGATTTCCAGCTTGTTTACGAAGCAAAGAAAAAGCAGGTCGAATCGGCCTATGAACGTCAGCAGCAGGAAATCAACAGACTGGAGGATTTCATCACTCGTAACAAAGCGAGGGTAGCCACATCCAATATGGCGAAATCCAGACAGAAGAAGCTGGATAAGATGGATAAGATTGAACTGATGAAAGACAAGCCGAAACCGACCTTCGATTTCAAAATGGGAAAAACATCGGGAAAACTCATCTTTGAAACAGATAACCTTGTGATTGGTTATGATGAGCCTCTTACTAAACCAGTGAATGTGTATCTTGAAAAAGGAATGAAAGTAGCGCTGACCGGAGCCAACGGTCTCGGTAAATCAACGCTGCTTAAAAGCCTCATGGGTATGATTCCACCATTTAGTGGAGACATCGAAACCGGTGAAAATATCGAACTCGGATATTTCCAGCAGGAAGGTGAAAGAGACAACTATAAAACCTGTATTGAAGATTTCTGGGCGGAGTATCCAGGATACAACCAGTATGAAGTAAGAAGCGCTCTGGCAAGATGCGGCCTGACCACAAAGCACATCGAATCCAAGGTGGTGGTTCTTTCTGGTGGGGAACAGGCAAAAGTCAGGCTTGCAAAAGTCATGAATAGAGATGCCAACGTACTACTTCTGGATGAGCCTACAAACCATCTTGACCAGGATGCTAAAGATGAACTGAAAAGAGCGCTGCAGGAATATAAGGGAACAATTCTTCTTGTATCTCATGAAAGAGAATTTTATGAAGACATAGCCACACATATATGGAACTGTGAAGACTGGACAAGAAAAATATTTTAAGAGAAAGGCTGCGAAGAATTCTTCGCAGCTTTTCAATTTTCAGAAGACTTTATTGCAAACTTGTCTTGGATAAGAGATAATTGGTATGACAAGAAGTCGGAACGACTGATTCTGACTAAACAGAAAGGAATGTGTAAGGATGTTTACTCCTGTGAAGAATACGAAGGTATATGAACAGCTCATCGAGCAGATCAAATATATGATCACCAGCGGAGAACTGAAAAAAGGGGAGAAACTGCCTCCTGAAAGAGAACTGGTGGAGAAGTTTCAGGTTTCCAGAACCTCGGTCCGCGAAGCCTTAAGAGCGCTTCAGATCATCGGACTCATTGAGAGTAAGCAAGGTGGCGGTAATTATATCAAAGATAATTTTGAAGGTAACCTCATTGAACCACTTTCTCTCATGTTTGTACTTCAGAACAGTAAAAATTCGGAGATTCTGGAACTGAGAAAGGTTCTGGAAGTGGAGACAGCCCGTCTTGCAGCCAAAAATATCTCAGAGGAAGAACTAGGGCGTCTAAAAGAAATCATAGAGAGCATGAAAGCACTTCCCGATGAGAAGGAAAATGTGGTTCTGGACAAGGAACTTCATTATGTCATTGCAAAAGCAAGCGGCAATAATCTCATCATGAGTATTCTGACTGCCGTGTCATCACTGATGGATTCTTTTATCAAAGAGGCAAGAGAAGCCATCATCAACAAAGATGAAAATAAGATGGTCTTACTGGAACATCATGAGAACATGTATAATGCCCTGAAAGCTCATGATGCGAAAGAAGCGGCCAAGGTGATGAAAGAGCACATGAATCTCATTATCAGGCATATGGATCTTTATTAGCGGTCAAAGATAATCATAATACAATCAGAAGTTTTCCTTTTTCTGAAGGAAGGCTTTTTTTGTTGCACAAAAGTACAAGAGAATGTTCTTCAATGCTGTTTCATAATCCGATTCGTGAAAATATTAACCAATTATTCAGACAATGATCTTATTTTAACTCTTTCAGAACTATTTTCTGAAAATTTCCGTGAAGCAAAGACACTGTTCATGTGATGTGGAGCGAAATCAGGCCAGATAATGGACATGTTATTAATTTAACTATACTTTAAACGTTTCCATAGATATGATATTATGCATTCAACGAGATAAATTGGTCAGACCAAATGACCATAAGACCATAGACAAAAATGGGGGGAGATCAAGTGAAGGTACTAAGACAGTTCGGAACAATTCTTGTAATTCTATTGGTGGGGGAAGCTATTCGTATGGGCAGCGGAATCAATATTCCTGGAACAGTCATCGGCATGGTGATTCTGTTTCTACTGCTTCTGACAAAAATGATCAAGCTGGAGAATATTGAACTGATTTCAAAATTTCTTCTGGATCATCTGGCATTTCTTTTTGTTCCGGCGGGTGTGGGTCTGATCAGCAGTCTGGATGTCATCGGAAGGGCCTGGTTCCCGATTATGATGATTGTGATCATCTCCACCATTCTAGTCGTGGGTGTCACAGGATGGACAGTCCAGCTTCTTCAGGGGAGGAAATCAGTATGAGTGCATTACTGAATACACCTGTTTTTGGAATCCTGGTTTCGGTTGTGGCCTTTGAAGCGGGAATCATCATAAGCAGAAAAACAAAGAATCCGCTGCTTAATCCACTACTGGTTGCCATCATACTGGTTATTTTCTTTCTGATGGGTTTCGGCATCCCAAAGGAACAATACGACCTTGGGGGAAGTTTCATTCTGTTTTTCCTGGGACCGGCAACCGTTGTGCTGGCAGTTCCTCTTTTCAAACAGATTGAGCTGCTGAAGAAAGATCTGGTGCCGATTCTCCTGGGTATTCTGGTGGGAAGCGTCACATCGATAATGAGTGTCATTCTTCTATCGAGACTATTTGGTGTGGATTTGAGTATTGCAGTGTCCATGCTGCCAAAGTCCGTCACAACTGCCATAGGAATGGAGATTTCAAAAGAAATCGGCGGTATTGTCTCATTGTCGGTTGCCGTGATTGTGCTCACTGGTATCACAGGAGCTGTTATCGGACCAGCACTTTTAAAACTTTTCAGAATAACTGATGAGGTGGCACAAGGCATCGCCATCGGCACTGCATCCCATGCAGTGGGCACCTCAAAGGCCATGGAACTGGGAGAAACCCAGGGTGCCATGAGCGGACTATCCATTGGTATTGCTGGAATCGCCACTGTCATTCTAGTACCACTCTTCATTGGACTATTGGGATAATAATGAATAATATCAGGAGGGAAATATGAATATTTTAGTTTGTATCAAGCAGGTACCTGGATCAAATAAAGTCGAGGTAGACGAAAAGACAGGAGTATTGAAAAGAGATGGTGTGGACTCCAAGATGAATCCCTATGATCTCTATGCTCTTGAAGCAGCACTCAGAATCAAAGAAGATCAGGGGGGAACAGTCACTGCAATGACCATGGGACCCAATCAGGCTCAAGCTGTAATCAAGGAAGCGTTCATGATGGGTGCTGATGCGGGTGCACTGATATCAGACCGCAAGTTTGCAGGAGCGGATGTTCTGGCTACGTCCTACACGCTTTCGCAGTCTGTGAAAAAACTTGGCGAATTTGATCTTCTGATCTGTGGGAAACAGACTACAGATGGAGATACCGCTCAAGTAGGTCCGGAAATGGCGGAATATCTTAATATTCCACATGTGGCCAATGTCACCAAAATCCTTGAATACAGAGAAGATGCCATCGTAGTGGAAATGGATATGCCAAATACCATCGAGGTAGTGGCGGTGAAATACCCTTGCCTGATTACTGTGGAGAAAGATATTTTCCAGCCAAGATTGCCATCCTACAAAAAGAAGATGGCCACATTGGACAGACCGATAACAATGCTTTCATTCAAGGACTTTGAAGATCAGGATGAGATGAAATATGGACTCAACGGTTCACCGACTCAGGTGGAGAGAATTTTCCCGCCTACGGCAAATGACAAACGTGAAATGTTCAGGGGAACTTCCACTGAAGTGGTGCACAGTGCATCGAATAAACTCATCGAACTGAAACTCGTATAGGGGGGGAATAACAAATGGCAAAGTTAATCGTAAACGATCATCTGGTGACACCGGAAAATCTGGTGGAGCTGGTTCAGATCTGTCCATTCAATGCCCTGGAAGATCAGGGTGGAAAATTGGAAATCAATTCAAACTGCAAGATGTGCAGAATCTGTGTGAATAAGGGACCTAAAGGTGTCATGGAGATCGTAGAAGGAACCATGGTCAAGCAGATAGACAAGAGCCTGTGGAAAGGCATAGCAGTCTATGTTGACCATGTGGATGGAGACATTCATCCTGTGACCATGGAACTTTTAGGAAAAGCGAAAGAGCTTGCAGCAAAAGTGAATTTCCCTGTATATGCACTTTTCATCGGACACGGGATCGAAGCGAAAGCGGATGAAATTCTTCATTATGGCGCAGATAAGGTATTTGTGTATGATCACAAGGAACTGAAGGATTTTAGAATTGAACCCTACAGTGCAGCATTTGAGGATTTCATCAATACAGTGAAGCCTTCCTCGATTCTAGTAGGAGCCACAACCATAGGCAGATCTCTGGCACCTAGAATCGCTGCCCGATTCAGAACAGGTCTCACAGCAGATTGCACTGTGCTTGATATGAAAGATAATACGGATCTGGTGCAGATCAGACCTGCTTTCGGCGGGAACATCATGGCACAGATCAAAACGCCTAATACAAGACCACAGCTGGCCACAGTGCGCTACAAAGTGATGAATGCCATGGAAAGAAGTGCTGATGCGCAAGGTGAGATTATACTTTGCAGCATAGAGGAGTCTAAACTAGCTTCAAGGATTGAAGTGCTTGAGGTTCGGCCAAAAGAAAAAGAGGTCAGTATATCTGATGCAGAAACGATAATTGCAGTGGGTAGAGGCGTCAAGAGCGAGAAAGATATGGAACTTGTGAAGGAACTGGCACAGCTTCTTGGTGCACAGATTGCAGGAACCAGACCACTTGTGGAATCAGGATGGCTGGATGCGAAAAGGCAGGTAGGACTAAGCGGCAGGACAGTGAAGCCGAAGCTTATGATTACACTAGGTGTTTCCGGATCAGTGCAGTTTGCTGCAGGAATGAACGGTTCTGAATACATATTTGCAGTGAACAATGATGAAAAAGCTGAAATTTTTAATGTAGCTCACTTTGGTATTGTAGGAGATCTTTATAAAGTCCTTCCAGAGCTCATTGAACGTATCAAGTTGACGAGGGGGGCATAATAATGGAATACAAGAAGATAGACCTGAAGGATATTAATCATCTTATTGATTTGCTTGGTAATAACAGAGTATATACGGGATCTTCCATCAGTGAGGATTACAGCCATGATGAACTTGGTGGTATCAGTGCGATGCCCGAAATCATGGTGGAGGTTCTCTCCACTCTAGAAGTGTCTAAAGTCATGAAATATGCCTATGAAAACAACATACCGGTGGTCATCAGAGGCTCGGGAACTGGCCTGGTCGGAGCTTCTGTCCCTATTCATGGGGGGATTATGATCAACATGACGAAAATGACAAAGATCAAAGAGCTGGATGAGGATAATCTTACACTGACTGTGGAGCCTGGTGTTATGCTCATGGATATTGCCAAGTATGTGGAAGAAAGAGATTTCTTTTATCCACCGGATCCGGGAGAAAAGACTGCTACCATAGCAGGAAACATCAATACCAACGCTGGAGGGATGAGAGCCGTGAAGTATGGCGTCACAAGGGACTATGTGCGTGGCCTTGAGATTGTTATGCCAAATGGTGAGATCATGAAAGTGGGAGGGAAAGTTGTAAAAAACAGTTCAGGATACAGCATCAAGGATCTGATCTGCGGTTCAGAAGGTACATTGGCTGTAATCACAGAAGCGACACTGAAGCTTCTTCCTCTACCTAAGAAAGTTGTAAGTCTTCTTATACCATTCCCCAATCTGGATATGGCCATAAGCTGCGTACCGAAAATCATAAAATCAAAGGCAGCGCCTACTGCCATTGAATTTATGCAAAGAGAGGTCATTCTTGCAGCGGAGCAGTTCCTGGATAAGAAATTTCCGGATAATTCTTCTGATGCCTACCTTCTACTATCTTTTGACGGAAACACAATCGAGGAAGTGGAAAGAAATTACGATACAGTGGCAAAACTTTGCCTTGAGTCAGGTGCACTGGATGTGTTCATATCTGATACAGATGAAAGAAAACAGAGCATATGGTCAGCAAGAGGAGCGTTCCTTGAAGCTGTGAAAGCATCAACGTCAGAAATAGAAGAGTGTGATGTGTGTGTACCAAGAGATAAGGTTGCTGAATTCATCAATTACACCGACGAACTGCAGACTGAGTTTGATGTTCGAATAAGAAGTTTTGGTCATGCAGGAGATGGAAACCTTCATGTTTATGTATTGAAGGATGAGATGAATGAAGAGCAATGGAAGAAAAAGCTTGGGGATGTATTTGAGTGTATGTACTCCAGAGCAAGAAAACTGGAAGGTGTCGTATCTGGTGAACATGGAATCGGCTTTGCCAAGAGGACCTATATGTTCGAACAGTATGATGAAAGCTATATGTCACTGCTGAGAAACATCAAGCTGGCTTTTGATCCGAAGAACCTTCTTAATCCTGGAAAAGTCTGCCAGTAAATACAGCTGAAATGAAACCTTATGGAGCATATCACAATGTTTCGTAAGGTTTCTTCCTATTCTGGAAGAGCTATGGACTTTTAGTCCTCCTGTGTTAATATCGTAATAGAAGCGGTAGAGGAGGTATGATTATGGCGAAGATCAATGGTGTAGTGAGAGACTATAACGGTAAAGTGCTGGAAGATGCGGAAGTATTATTTGTGGACAGAAGTTTCAACGTGATATCCAGCGGATACAGCAATAAAGAAGGAGAATATTATCTTCAGGTAGATGAAAAGACCAATGGGATGCTCGTGGGTACCCATTCTTATGGAGAAGACTATCTGGCATTTTCTTTTTGCAATATCAGTACACATATGCCTCATCATATTGACATCAGAATCGGTAATGTCGAGTTTTTACAATATAAAAGAATCATGATGAAAGAAAGAGATGATTATACATGTACTTTTCAGATCGCATCTCTTAGCAAAATTCTTGAAGGTGAAAAACATCTATCTCCCAGGTTGAACGAAACATCATTTTCAGTCATGCTTGATGAGAAGCCGCTTGAAAAATTCACTATGGTGAAGGAAGAAATATTCATTGAAGAAAAAGGAATCAGCATAGATTCTTACCGTTTATCCTTCAATTCAGATATACACGACAGAGGCAAGGTATTAACCTTACTATATAAAGAGAATAATTCTTATGGAATACTTAAGTGTTTTGTATAATTTGTATCAATTTTCTTAAATATCCAAAGACATGTTGAATAATATAACGAATGGGGATAAAATAGAGTTGTCGAGGATAATTAGAAGAATTGTCCATTCAAAAAATAAATCGTATAAAGGAGAGAAATATATGAAGAAGAAGATTGTTGCAATAGCAATGTCAGTATTACTTTCAGTTGGAGTTCTAGCAGCTTGCGGAGCATCAGATGATGCAGCAGGCCTTAAGGACGGATCCTACACAGCAGAAACAGAGGGTCACAATGATATAATCAAGCTTACAGTTACTGTAGCTGATGGTGCAATTTCAGCTGTTACAGTTGATGAGCATGCAGAAACTGCTGGTATCTGGGAAAATGCAGAAAAAGCAGTTATTGATTCAGTTATTGGCAAGACCACAGCAGATGGTGCAGACACAGCATCAGGTGCTACTGTTTCATCAGAAGCTCTAATCGAAGCTATTAACATGGCTGTAGAACAGGCTAAGTAGAACACAGAACAGATCTTATGAATATACCCCATGATAATCTAGTTTAATTGATTATCATGGGGTATAATTGTTTGGAGATTTATATCGGACTAAATTATGAGGAGCTATCTGATGGGTCAAAAAGTTAATTTAACCTATGGAAATATTGGAACGACACTCACAAAACTGGCACTTCCTATAATGGGTACCTCTTTTGTGCAAATGACATATAATCTTACGGATATGTTCTGGGTAGGAAAACTCGGAAGTAATTCTTTGGCTGCAGTGGGAACTGCAGGTTTTTTTGCATGGTTTGCATTTTCCCTGATCCTGCTTTCTAAAGTAGGTGCAGAGGTCTTTGTGGCACAGCACTTAGGAAGAAATGATGAAGAAGGTGCAGAGAATTATGCAAGAAGTGCAATCCACTTGACGATTATTCTTGCTGTGTTCTATGGATTATTGCTTCTTTTATTTAGAAGAAATCTGATCGCATTCTTTAACCTTGGAGATGCTTCGGTTATTGAAATGGCAGTAGGATACCTTTCAATCATAGCAACGGGTATCTTGTTCACTTTCATCAATCCTGTTCTGACATCGATTTTTAATGGAGCTGGGGACAGTAAAACGCCGTTTCTTATCAATCTGACCGGTCTTGCGACCAATATGATTTTAGATCCTATATTAATCAGAGGGTGGGGTCCCATTCCTGCACTTGGGGTTTATGGGGCAGCGTATGCAACTATTTTTGCTCAGTTTCTTGTTACATCAATATTTATTTATCTTATGGTCACCAGTAAAGATCCCTTCTTCAAGATCAATATTTTCAGAAAGATTGACATTGGACGGATCAGAAATATTATCAAACTGGGTTTTCCGGTAGGTTTCCAGAACGGACTCATGGCGATGATCGGCATGGTCATAGCAAGAATCATCTCTGTCTACGGACCTGAAGCCATTGCAGCGCAGAAGCTGGGGTCTCAGATCGAATCGATTTCCTGGATGACAGCAAGTGGATATTCCACTGCGATAAGTGCATTTACAGGACAGAATTATGGTGCTAAAAAGTATGAGAGGATCATGAAGGGATATACATCGGGTGTAAGGCTCATGTCCTTTATCGGAATCGCTGCGACAATCCTTCTATATTTCTTTGCTGAACCTATATTCAGAATATTTATAGATGATCCTATAACCATAAAAATGGGCACCTCTTATCTGATGATCATTGCGGTTTCACAATGGTTCCAGACACTGGAGATTTCCAATCAAGGAGCCTTCAATGGACTAGGAAGGACATTATATCCTTCTCTTATAGGTGTGACTTTCAATCTGATGAGAATTCCGCTGGCCTTTTTTTTCTCGCGAGATCTTGGGTTAGGTCTTGATGGGGTCTGGTGGGCAATTGCAGTTTCAAGTATGCTGAAAGGACTTGTTCTTTTTGCTTTCTTCTACTTCATTGTGATCAAGAAGTACAGAAAAACTGGAACAATCTAGACTATTTAAGATAAAAGATTCCATTGGAGCTGCAATCTCCAATGGAATCTGGTGGCATCAGAGTTCATAATAGTAAGGAATAAAACAGGAGTCATAGAAATTTAAGTTGAAATAGATGGGCTATAATAAATTCTTTTTTGGCAGTTCTCTCTGTATTTATCTTGTAAAACAGATAGAAGTTCATAAATCTTAACAAAAACTTAACCGTGTGTATCACGATAAGTAAAACGAAGAAATAAGCTGTAAAATGGAGTATAAAGTTAATATTTGACTCAAATAGGCCGTCAAGTAGATTTGGGCCAAAAATAAAATGATATAGTTATGAACGTCGCTTAACGAGTCTTGTTTCAAGGCTTCAAGCAATTGACAACATATTACCTCGGTAATATAATAAGAATGTTCTCTTCAAGAGAAACAATACACAGTTCTTTGAAAATTAAACAGAATATAGGTAAAAAACAAAGCGAACTTCTG
>CAZXUT010000074.1:0-13879 GCA_964643785.1 uncultured Proteiniclasticum sp. | reverse complement strand
TTCAGAACTGACTGTATGGTCAATTGACTGAAGGAATGAAAATAAAACCACTCAAAAAAGAAGCCATTCTGATTTTTCAGAGTGGCTTCTTTCCTATTTAAAATTATTATGAATCTCATAGATATGAAGATCACTTTCTTCATGGGACCTCAGTCAATTTTTTCTTCTGCTAGTTATTTCTGAAACCTAATCTTGTGATCTTATCAATCAGACCATTGAGATTAGATGCAATATCCTCAGGTCGTTCCAGCATCACATCGGAAACTGAATCCTGAACAATGAATGTTTCAATATCACTGCTGTAATCTAGATACTTTTCCTGATTGAATCTCTCCATATTCCGATTACTTGTAATGAGGTAAAGGGGATTTTCTCCCATCTGGTTCTTATTGATCGGAACAGCTTCCGAGGATTCCATAAAGCTCAGTTCCGCCTTCATAACGCTCATCATATTTTTTGTCAGTCTCAGATTTGCATGGAACTCTTTTTCTTCCACATCGTCGAGCCTGATTTCATCGAAGAAATCAAGGATCCCGCTGTTCTGCATAAGTCTTGGTATCCCTACAGAGCCAAGTACTTCTTTTGAGAAGAACGAAGCAGTTCTGATATCTCTGTAGCGTGTCATCTCACCACTACCTGCCATTTCACCCACAGGGTTGATAAAGACAGCACCAATGACCTCATCCGGATAAAGATTCAGATATTCCTGCATGACCAGTGATCCGTATTCCTCTCCAACCAGAATAAACTTCATTTTCCATCCAAATCTTCTGAACATGAAATGAAGATCTTCTGCAATTTCTTTTGGTGTTTTGTATTCCCCGTCGGTACCGCCATAACCTGGTCTATCATAGAAAAACAGTCTGGCATTGCCATCAAATTTCTCCATGAGTTTCTTCTTGTGAAGAATGGATTCTCCGGAAGCTCCGTCCACGATGACAATATAGTCCCCGCTTCCGTAGATTTCATAATTATAGTTCACCTGGTTCACCATAATCTGATTTCCGCTGACCTGATCAAGATAGATTTTCGCCTGATATTCTTCATATAAATAACCTGAAATCAGAAGCGAAACAACGAGAAGAACAGACATCCTGATTATATTTTTCTTGTTGATCATTTTTTTGAATTTGTGCCTTTCGAGGCTGTTGGATTCTATAATAAAACTCATGAATTATCTCCCACCTAATGAAAGTCCAGGTTTAGCATTAAGATCATTTCCTGAAACATGTCCTTTTATGTACTGAAAATAAGCTGCACTTCCGATCATCGCCGCATTATCTGTACAGAGAATTGCATCAGGAAAGAGAATTCTTACATTCTCCTCCTCTCCTTTTTTAAGAAGTGTCTCTCTTAAACTTGAATTTGATGCAACTCCGCCCGCAACAGCAATCTTATCCAGATTTCTGCATCTGATGGTCTTCATCGCATTTTCAACAAGCACAGAAACCACCGCATACTGAAAAGAAGCAGATACATCAGGAACATTGATCTCATTTCCTCTTTGTTTCTCTGAATTGATATAATTAAGAACGGACGACTTCAGTCCGGAGAAAGAGAAATCTAAGGTATCTTCATGGAAATTAGCCTTAGGGAATCTGATTGCATGAGGATTCCCCTCCTTGGCAATCTTATCGATCATAGGTCCTCCTGGATAGCTTAGCCCCATGGCTCTAGCGACTTTGTCGAAGGCTTCTCCAGCTGCATCGTCTCTCGTTTCACCCATGACTTCAAATTTATCATAGTCCTTCACGTGAACCACAAAGGTATGTCCACCTGAAACCACAAGTGAGACAAAAGGTGGTTCAAGCTCCTTATACTGAATGTAGTTCGCTGCAATATGCCCTTCTATATGGTTCACTCCTATGAGTGGAACACCCAAAGAGTAAGCGAATCCCTTGGCGAACTGTAGACCCACCAGGAGCGCACCTACAAGTCCAGGACCATAGGTCACTGCAACAGCATCAATATCTTCTCTTTTGATTCCCGCCTCTTCCATGGCCAGCTGCACTACACCTGTGATGTTCTCCACATGTTTTCTGGAAGCAACCTCCGGAACCACTCCACCGAATTTCCGATGAACCTCGATCTGAGAAGAAATAATATTGGAAAGCACTTCTCTTCCATTTTTTACTATGCTGCAGGCAGTTTCATCGCAGCTTGATTCTATCGCTAAAATATAAACATCTTTCATCTCTACTAGTCGGAATCTTTCCTTCAAGATTCCTCCTCCTTCACTTCATTGACCTCATCATAAAACGAATTTCTCCTCCTTACGGGTTCAGTTTTTGCTTGCTTCCCCAAAAAAAGAAGCTCAGCAGTAAAACCACATGGATTTCAATTCGTTTCCCTAACTAATATATTATAACCTTAACAATATTTATATACAAAAAATCTTAAAATAAGATAAACATTTCTCTGAACGAACTTTCTCATCCATGATATAATGAATTCAGAATGAATGTTCATTTAAGCTATCTTTCATGGACAGATTAGGAAAGGGGATCTTGGATAAATGGCAGATTATGCAAAAGTGGTTGTTCCGGGAACACCCATCAGTAAATCGAACTTCAAAATGGTCAGCAAGGATGGACGCTTTTTCATGCCTCATGATACAGGCAGCTACAGTGACCGTTATTCCATCTATGAATCCACCATAACCTTACTGGCAAGAGCTCAGAATCCAGGTATTGTCTTTACGGAATCTCTCATTGCGATCCTGAAGGTCTTTTATAAAAGTGAAAAAAGACACCCGGATACCAACAACATCACCAAAAGTATCTTTGATGGAATCGAAAAATCCGGTCTCATCATCAATGATGCACAGGTGACTCGTATTGTGATTGAAGAGTATTATGACAAGGAGAATCCTAGATTCGAACTGGAGCTTTTTAAAGAAAGTATTTTCAATATGGAATTCACTGTGATTAGAAGAGAAGAACCAATCGTTGAGAAAAGTTATGAACCGCCCTCCAATACCAAGGGCAAGATGAAAAGCAATAAAATGAAAGCTACCTCTCCTGATGGTACAGAACCTGAAAAAAAGCCGAAGGAAACAAAAAAATGTTCCGTCTGCGACAAATCACTCACCAAAGGAAACTTCATCAGTGGTAATGGTGGCAGTACACTGATCTGTAAAAACTGCTTTTCAAAGCTGATTTAAAGTCACAGGAAATATCAATGATCTCTCATCAGAAAGTCTTGGCCTGGTATAAGAAACCACTGAGAAACAGAAACAGTCATTTCCAACAAAGGTTTCAAATAAGCGCCTTCATTTGTTCTGAACTCTTTCTGTGTCAGCAGATGAATTGGTTTATGTATCCTACTTAAAAATATCAGAAGAAATGAGAACAGCATAAAGTCTGTCAGGGATTCAAGTGATCTTGTATCCCTTTTTTATGTTCTGATTTTGAAAGAATTCACCTGTAGCAGCTGTAAGAATATATTGGTAATATGTTTCAGTCAATCGTATTGGTATGGCAGTTATGCTTCCTATTCTGAAAGCTTAAAACCAAATTAAAACTATCAATATTCACATAATGAATCTTGAATATATGATATAATCAAAAACGATTTTATAAATCAGATTGTTGAAAAAGAGAGTTGATAATATTTGAGAAAGCACCGTAATTTATTGTGGTTGGCACTGCTCGTCATTCCCCTACTGATCCTTCTTGTCGGGAATTTCTTTGCAGGAAAAAATAAAGAAATAGTTGAAGCTTTTGTAGCGGGAAAACCGATAGACGCCAAAGGAATTAAAGAAGAAGACCCTTATGTAGCCTACAGTCACTTTGTGATTGAAAAAGAAAACAGTTTTTATACGCAATCAATGAAAGAAAAAGAACTCAGCAAAGGAATGAATGATCCTTTCGAAGGAGAGTCACTTATTCTGCAGCGTGGACAGACAGATCACACGATTAGTATAGAAAGAAAATGGGACATCCCTCATGTAAGTGTGGATCTTATGTCTCATCTTCTGGATTTTGAATTCTCCTGGATTGTCTCTGAGGAAGAGCTTCTGCTAGTTAAAAAAACCGAGAGTGGAAGCCTCAGCGTTTCTATTTCGGCAGACTCCAGAAGTGCAATGATAGAATATCAGGACGATCAGATTTATCAGTCTGAAATCAGGCTTTCCAGCAAGACTTATCTCAACGAAAATCTTCAGCTGATGATGCCTATGGAAGATCTCCTGAAGATTACAGGATATGATATCGCATTTACAGGAGGCGATCTTGTTGAAATCGCAGGTCCTGAAAATGGAGATCAGAAACAGCACATCCTCCACTATATGGATGAGAATCAGAAGAAAGTGGAGGAAGGATTCTTTGAAGAACTTGAAAAGACGCAGATGAACAAAGAAGTGAGTTTCATCCTCCTGGGCGATATGGGTCTTGGTACCCCCTTCGGTCGGAAGAATCCCTTCGATAATCAGTTTCTTGAACATGGAGGCGGTCATTTCCTTTCGTATCTGAAAGAAGATTTTGATGCGGCTGATATGGTTATAACCAATCTGGAAAATGTATTTACTGAAAGAGACGCTTTTCAACCAGAAAAAATCTTTACTTACAAAGCGCATAGAATAGACTATCTTGATGTTCTGACAGAAGGTGGAATCACCCATGTCAATGTGGTGAACAACCATATGGTGGATTATCTGCAGGAAGGTTTCGATGATACACTTGATTATCTTGATGCTTACAAAATCGATTACTTCGGGACCAATCTTACCAAAACGGATAACATTGAACTGGGTAATATCGAAGTGGAGTCCTATTCTGTCTTCGAAAAAGATGGACTGAAAGTCGGTATGCTTGGCTATCTTGGTTTCAATACCAGTTATGTTTCCGATGAAAAGATCATAGAGGATATCCGGATGCTGGAAGAAGTTGAAAAAGTGGACTACATCATCGCTGCAATGCACTGGGGAGGACAAAACACCCATGAAGTGAACTGGAGACAGAAACAGATGGGGCGGATGCTCATCGATAACGGTGTAGACCTGGTCTACGGAAATCATCCCCATGTTCTTCAGGAAGTGGAAATCTACAATGGCAAACCGATCTACTATAGCCTTGGGAATTTCATGTTTTTAGACTATAAATCAGCTCCTGACCCTGATGGAGCAATGATCAGTGTCCAGCTTGAAAAAGACAGCTTTGGAGAAATAAATGCAACTTTCACCCATACACCCATTCTATGGTCCGGAGACGGGATCAGGAATACCTATATGCCAAAACATACGGAAGATCCTTTATCAATCAGACGTACTTTGGATAAACTGAAAATCAGCACCTCACAGCCAATGAAATTTAATTAGGAATTATACTTTAGAATAGAATGCAGCCACTCTCATTTAGATGAGCTGGCTGCTTTTTTCATAACTCTATTACTTTCAGTATCAGGATTTCAGTGCTGCTTTCAGATAAGCATGAAAACCTTTAAACTAATTATAGAACTTATCTATCTCTAATGATACAATGAGTGAAAGACGTATTTAAACTGGAGGATAAATTTTGAAGTTCAGCAAAGTTATACTTTATGGTTTCATTTTCTTTCTTCTATTGCTTGCCTATGTGGTAGAAGGAATTCATCTGGAGAATCAATTTACAATTCTCATTTTTGCTTCAGCCCTAGGTCTTCTCATAAATATATGTAAAAGCTATTATATAAAGTTCCTGAAGCCTATGATGACCGTAGGTTCTTTTCTTGTGGTCATTTTTGCAATTCTTGTTCTTGGAGAGAACAATCCTTATGGATTCATCCTCTTCCTCTTCCCCTTGACCGTAGCCACCTACGCCTATGGGATAAAAGGTGGACTGAGTCTTTATTTTATTTCACTACTGTCTATATTCGTAAGTACTCGATATAAAAACGATCCTTCCGATGTCTTTCTTATGCAGAGCCTTCTTCTGGGGATTGCTTCCCTTAGTCCTATCTACATTTCTATTCAGCTTCATAAACTGAGTAATAAGAATGAAGAATGGCTTGAAATGCTTCATATGAACATAAATGAGATGTCTCTACTTAGGGAGATCACATCTTCCATGCAGAGCGCTACCGATATCGGTAAACTGGATAAAATTGCACTCACCACACTGACAGCGGGTTACGGACTCGGCTTCAACAGAGCTTTGCTCTTCCTTGTGGACGGTGATGAAGTCTATGGAGAATACGCCATCGGACCATCTTGTAAAGAAGAAGCCTATAGAGTCTGGGGAAAAGTGGTGACAAGCCAGGTCACTCTGCATGATGTCATCGAAAAGCATGAAGATACAGATGTTTCATTGCTGGAAACGGTAAAAAACCTTCGGTTCAACCTGAAAGACGACTATGAAAACCCCATTGTAAAGTGCTGCCTTCAGAAATCACCAATTCATGTTCAAGGCGGTGATGCCAGCGACTTTGGAAAAGATATGGAGAAACTTAAGTTGGAAAACTATGCTCTAGTACCGCTCATCGCAAAAAATCATATCGTAGGTGTTTTTCTTGTCGACAACAGGTTTAATGAAAAACCGATCACCAATGAATTACTGGACAGCATCATCACTTTCGCAGGTCCAGCTGCCCTTGCATTTGATAATACAATGTTAAGTGATCACATCAAAAAGCTTGCCATAACAGATGAACTCACTAAACTCTATAATCATCGATGCTACAAAGATACAATAAAGAAGCTGATGAATGAAAAAGAGTCCTTTTCACTTATGGTCATTGATGTAGATGACTTCAAGCAGTTCAATGAAAATTATGGACATGCTACTGGAGACAAAGTGCTTTCTGAAGTCGGAACAGCATTAAAAGCTGTCGTTGGAAGCAAGGGTTCCGCCTACCGATATGGAGGTGATGAATTCACAATCATCCTGCCTGGTGCAAGTAAAGAAGAAACGCTTAAAGTAGCAAAGACCATACAGAAGACCATCAACTCCATTGCTCTGGAAGCTGTATCGAGTCCTCTTACCCTAAGCATCGGTGTTGCTGAGTTCCCTGATGATTCTAAAACAGAAGCTGAACTGTTTTTCATGGCAGATAAAAAGCTGAGCTTTGCTAAATTATCAGGCAAAAATACAGTGACCTGGGAGGCTAACATATGATCATCACAGGACTATCCATTATCCTCTTTCTTTTCTTTGTCTATAAAGTGAATATTTCAAATCAGGATGACGTCATCGAAAAGAACTTCATGCAGAAAGACCCTGAATTCACCATCACCACCATGCCCTTTCGAACAGAAAGGATTGTCTACTATGTGACAGCACCAAATCCGACTTTCGGAAGCGATCCGGACCTGACTGATAAACTCATCATTGAATACGTCAAGAAGAAGGATTTCGACAGCCATCCCATAGCCATTCAGGTCTATTACAAGGAAAAGAAGACTCAAAAGATGGTTGCAGAAATTCTGAGCAAGCGTTTTGAAGTACCTTATCTTGAAAGTCTTTATGGAGAAAATCTTCTGACGGAGATGCGTTATGAGCATCTCAAACTCTATAAATTCAATCATGCTTCCACAATCGATCAGCTCCGAAGAGAAGTCGCAAAGAAACTGAAGCCGGTCCAGACTGCTTAGTCAGCAGTTTAAAAGATCCCCTCCATTAAAATCACAATCGATTTTAATGGAGGGGATCTTCATTTCCTTCCGGGTTCCAACCTGATCAGAAATCAAATATCACCCTGAAAGTAACAGTAACAAAATGATGTACCTTTATTTCTGACTTGATACTTCTTCTTTCTCCAGCTTCTTGAGATACTGTGCAGATGCTTTCCCTGCAATGCTTCCCTTTTCCATGACAATATGAAGATCATAGGACACTTCATCCGCATTTCCAGCTACAAACATACCCATTTCATCCATACCTCTTCTGAACCTTTTGAAAAGTCTCTTGGAAGGATCAAGTCCTACTGATAGAATCAGGCTGTCGCAAGGAATGAACTCTTCCTCTCCCTCGCTGTTCTTGATTCTGACGCCTTCAATCCGTCCATTTTCTTTGATCTGGATAATCTTGGTGCTGTAGAGCATTCTGATCTGCTCAAAATCACTTAGATCTTCACGGTATCCATAGTCATCTTTCTGTCCTCGGCTTGGTTCAATAACGGTAATTTCCGCTGCACCTTCGATGACCAGCATCTTTGCCAGGTAGAGGCTGTTGATGTCCTCACTGTAGATGATCACCTTTTTTCCAGGCAGATACCCGGCATTCACGATCAGCTTTCTGGCTGAACCTACCGACATGATTCCTGCGGATTTATTGGAAGAAATATTAAGCTCTCCTCTAGGTCTTTCTCTCGCACCAGTGGCGAAAATGATCGACTTCGCCTTCACTTCTCTGACTCCTTCTGCTCCGGAGACATATTTTACGGTCTTATCCCGTTTTACTTCAAGTACCAGTGAATTCACCTTCGCTTCAATGCCACGGTCTTTCACCTGCTGCTTGAAATTTTCTGCCACTTCTACACCTGTGACTCCATCTCCCATGAATCCATGACCTGTCTCTATGAGTTCATTGAGAATCCCTCCAAGATCTTCTTCCCGATCCAGAATCAGGATATTCTCAATTCCTTCTTCTTTTGCCTTCAGTGCTGCAGATATACCGCTGGCACCACCGCCTATTACAATTAAATCATATTCAGTCATGACCTTCACCTCAAATTTATCTCTTGTTATATATAATCTTACCTTGTTTTATGGTTGTTGTCACCAGATTCATCCCGAAATGATAAGTCAGGAATCTGTAGGAAGGTGCATCAATGAGAATAAGATCCGCATCTTTTCCTATTTCAATGCTGCCGATCCGATCTGCTCTGTCAAGGGCTGCTGCACTGTTCAGCGTCACCGCTGTCAGGGCTTCCTCCGGACTCATACCCATATAAAGCGCCCCAAGAGAGATCATCAGCGGCACAGAGAAAGAATAGCAGCTTCCAGGGTTATAATCTGTCCCCATGGCTACAGGAAGTCCCATATCGATCATGTCTCTTGCCCGAGCATATTCCTCCTTCAGAGAAAATGCGGTCAGGGGAAGCAGTACTGGGATCACTCCGTTTTCTTTCATCATTCTGAGCCCTACGTCATTTGCCTTGAGAAGGTGATCCGCACTGGTAAGCTTAAGCTCTGCAGCCAAAGCCGCTCCACCCAGATCATTGATTTCATCTGCATGGATCTTCAGTTTCAGGCCTGATGCTCTCATTTCCTTAAGATATGCTCTCGAGTCGTCCACCGTGAAGACATTTTTCTCCGTGAAGATATCACCGAACTCCGCAAGCTTCTCCTTCTTCACCACGGGAAGGACTTCATTTACCAGATAATCAAGAAACTCTTTGTCTCTTCCCTTATATTCCAACGGAATATCATGAGCACCCATAAAGGTGGACACCACTTCAAGAGGACCTTCTTCCTGAAGCGCTTTTGCTACTCTCAGCTGTTTAAGCTCTGTTTCTTTATCCAGTCCATATCCGCTTTTTGCTTCCACCGTGGTGATGCCCATTTCCGCCATGGACAGGAGGGTTTTCTTCCCCCTTTCAAAAAGTGCTTCAAAACTCGTTTCACGGGTTTTCTTGACAGAATACTTGATTCCGCCACCTTTTTCCATAATGGCCATGTAGCTCTCACCACGAAGCCTCATGCTGAATTCTTCCTCTCGGGTTCCGCCGAAGACAAGGTGCGTGTGCGGGTCCACAAAACCTGGAAGAAGGGTCTTCCCTTCTCCGTCGATGATGTCCGCATCCACTGCTTCCTTTTCCAGCTCTTCTCCACCGATTTTATGGATTTTACCCTCTCTTACAAGAACCCAGGGATGCTCAAGTTCCAGGATCTCTCCCATGGATTTCCCTAAAGCGGGGCCGCTCCCTCTATTGGTTGCAAGACTCGCAAGGTTCTTTATCAGTAAATCTTTCATATCACCCTCCTTACTCAGCCAGCTTGTTTTCAAGAATCTGATCCGTCGAGAAATTCTCTATACCCATATAATATTCTGCAGAATCAATCAGTGCCTGCTGTGGAACCAGCCCGATGACTTCGGTCCCTATAACAGAAACACCATAACGCTTTGCTTCGAATCTTACCATCTCCAGTGCACGGTAGATGGAAGTTTTTGTATAGTCTGTAAGGTTCATGGAAACCTGGGCAATGTTTCTGTCTTTCAGGAAGACGCCCATCCCCTTCACATATCTTAATCCGCCACCGATGTGCCTTACCTTCTTCGCAATGGCATCCGCAATGGATACATCCGATGTATTCAGGTTCACATTAAATGCGACCAATGGCATTCTGGCTCCTACAGCCACGACGCCGAAGGACTCATGAGGAGTCACTGGACCGAAATCACTTTGCCATAATTCATCCTGCATTTTTTCTCTCATGCCTTCAAACTGACCTTTTCTGATTCTTGCAAGATTTTCTCTGTGAGATGCCGATGCACTTCTCTCATAGAGAAAGACTGGAATGTCCAGTTTTCCGATTTCTTCTGCCACTTCTTTTGAAAGCGCTACCGCTTCTTCTATGGAATAATTCTTGATCGGAATAAAGGGAATCACGTCGCAGGCACCCATTCTAGGATGTTCGCCTTCGTGCTTTCTTAAATCAATGAGCTCCTTTGCAGTTTTAACTGCCGCGATGACCGCATTCTTTACCTCTTCCGGTTCACCTACAAGGGTAACGACGGTTCTGTTGTGGTCTTTGTCGCTGGAATAATCAAGAAGCTTCACGCCTTCTTTTCCTCTAAAGGAATCCACAATTTTCTCAATGACCTCCTTGTTTCTTCCTTCACTGAAATTTGGTACACATTCTACAATTCTTTCCATTTTACTTATCCTCCAAAACTTTATCGATGAGACTATCTTCCGGAATTCTAGGGATCGTGATCTGACCCTTTCCTTCTTCATTGAATTTAACACTGGTTTCGATGGCATGTTCATTCCTTGCCCAGGATCTTCTGGCTACGCCGCCCATGACATCCCATGGCATAGCCATCTTGAGTATGGTATCTACGCGCTCACTGCCGTCCAGAACCATTCCGAATCCTCCATTGATGGATTTCCCTATGCCTACTCCTCCGCCGTTGTGAAGGGCTACCATAGTCATTCCACGTGCAGCATTTCCCACAAAGCACTGAACGGACATATCCGCCATGATATTGGATCCGTCCTTGATGTTTGCAGTCTCTCTGAAAGGAGAGTCTGTTCCGGACACATCATGATGGTCACGTCCCAGCATGATCGGTCCTACTTTCTTTTCACGGACCAGTCTGTTGAACTCAAGAGCGATCTTGAGCCTTCCTTCTGCATCCTGATAAAGGATTCTTGCCTGGGTACCCACCACCATCTTATTTTTTTGCGCATCACGGATCCAGTTGTAGTTATCCATGTCCTGAGCCCGTCTGTTCTTGTCGATGCAATCCATGGCAGTTAGATCCGTAAGTGCCAGGTCTTCTTTCTTTCCTGACAGGCAGACCCATCTGAAAGGTCCGTACCCGTAATCAAAGAGCTCCGGCCCCATGATGTCCTCCACATAGGACGGAAAAATAAATCCATCATGTTCGTTATAACCATTTTTTGAGATTTCCTTCACCCCTGCATCATAGACCGCTTTCATGAAGGAGTTTCCATAATCGAAGAAGTAGGTTCCTCTTTCTGATAGAATTCTGACTAGCTTGAAATGCCTCACCAGGGTTTCATCCACAAGTTTTCTGAAGGTGACTCTGTCTTCTTCAAGTAGCCTTGTTCTTTCTTCAAAAGTGATTCCAGATGGACAGTACCCTCCGTCATAAGGTGCATGACAGCTTGTCTGGTCTGAAAGAAGATGAATGGTCTTCTCATGGTCCACCGCATAGGCCAGAAGATCCACGATGTTTCCATGGAACGCGATGGATAGTGCTTTCTTATTCTTCATCGCTTCTTCTGCAAGCTGAAAGGCTTCTTCCGGATTGCCAGAAACCGCCTGTACCCATCCCTGGTCTGTTCTTGTTCTGATTCTCGACGCATCCACTTCTGCCACAATGGACACTGCTCCTGCAATATCCGCCGCTTTCGGCTGAGCTCCGCTCATGCCACCAAGACCTGAGGAAACGAATAGATAGCCGGAGAGATTCTCTTCTCCTACGAGACCAAGCTTCATTCTTCCCGCATTGATGATTGTATTGAAGGTTCCATGAACGATGCCCTGAGGCCCGATATACATTAGGCCTCCCGCTGTCATCTGCCCATAGTTCGCCACACCCATCTGCATGGCATGATGCCAGTTTTCCTGATTGTCAAACATCCCCACCATCATGGCATTGGTGATGATGACTCTTGGTGCCATTTCATGACTCTTGAATATCCCCAGAGGATGACCTGATTCGATGACCAGTGTCTCATCCTGACGAAGCACTTCAAGATACCTTTTGATCAGAAGATACTGCATCCAGTTCTGACATACCTGACCTGTTTCTCCATAAGTGACCAGTTCATAAGGATAGAGCGCCACGTCAAAATCCAGATTGTTGTCCAGCATCACCTGAATGGCTTTGCCTTCAACGCAGTTTCCCTCATATTCCAGAATAGGTTTCCCATAAAGTCTTCCTGCTGGTCTATACCTGTAGCCATAGATTCTTCCATAGGTTTTCAGCTCCTCATAGAATTCCTCTGCTACGACTTCATGATGCTCTTCTGGTATATAGCGCAAGGCATTCATCAGTGCGATCTTTGTATCTTTTTTATTAAGATCATATCCACGATTCGGTGCCCGTCTGATCCCTTCTTTAAACGCAGGGTATTCTGGCAGTGGTCCTTCGAGTTTTATTTTCATGGAATTGTCGTTTCTGCTATTCATTACTGTTCTCTCCCCCTAAAAACGTTTTCTTAACTATCTCCATTTTATACGGAAATTCTTAAACTTGAAACAGCATACGCCTTAGTTTTTTTGCGTTTCATGAATTCTTTCAGGTTTTCTACCTCCTGTAGACAGATGTACTATGAGTACTTACTATAATATGATCCATTTATGATTTCTTATTAAAATATAGCATATTCTAAATCAGATTCTAATAATTTTTTAACACGGTTTTAATTTAAAGAAGGTATTCTTTATACAAAGAGGAGGTACATTAAATGCGAAATAGAACATCTTACTATATCGGTCTTATCTTCATCATCATTGGTGGTGCCGCTTTATACAACGCCCTATTTTTGGATAACCTGTTCTCCATGAGAAACATGTGGCCGCTGTTTATTCTATTACCAGGACTTTTCCTGGAAATTGATTACTTCAGCAACTTCAGAAGAAGAGATGCAAGCGTCTTGATTCCAGGGGGACTACTCACACTGACTGGTACTTATTTTCTGATCAGACAGTTCGTGCCCATCATGGACAGCCTGTCAGGTCCGATCTTCATGGTGATTCTTGGTCTTGCTCTTCTGCAGTATTATGTGGCTAAGCCTAAGGACCGTGGAATCCTCGTGATTTCACTTACGCTTATCCTCATCGGAATTTTCATCGGTTACGGAAGATACTTAGGAGAATTCCCTGACTGGTTGAACTTCAATACGGTGCGTGCTTCTGCTATTCTGCTCTTGGGTATCTATCTGGTTTTCAGAACTTCAGGAAGAGATAAAAAGCCGGATTCCACTTACAGAACGAATGAGTCGAACCGTCCGAAGGAGACTTACAAGAAAGGTCCACAAATCAAGCCTGACGAACCAGTGATTGATTCTACTCAGATCAATGATACCGAGAAAAAATAGAAATTTAAAAAACGGCAGATGGATTAATTATGGTTCTTTCTGGGGTTTGGGTAAATATTGAAAAAGCAGGTGTAAAAAACCTGCTTTTTCTTTGCCTTTTAGCTTCTCAAATTTGGGTATTTGTGATATAATATAGATATCAAACTTAGGATGTGATGGTGTAATG
>CAZXUT010000073.1:0-14071 GCA_964643785.1 uncultured Proteiniclasticum sp. | reverse complement strand
TTCATAATGCATTAAGAATTTATAGAACTACTGACAACTAACTTGACAGTTAGCGAAACCGACTACACCTGAAATCATAGACTCAGATGATACAGAACCGACAGTAGATATAAGCGCATATGAGCCTTATGCGAAGCTCTTGGAACATAACCCTAATGTAATTCTCTATGGTCCTCCTGGAACAGGAAAGACCTATGGTGCGATGAAGATGATTGAAGCTTATGAATCACTTAGTGGGAATACAACCACCTTTCAAAAAGTGAAAGAAGAGGGGAGGCTGCGCTTCATTACGTTCCATCAAGCATTTTCCTATGAGGAGTTTGTAGAAGGACTTCGTCCTCAAACTGACGAAAATGGTAACATTATCTATGAAATAAAAGCGGGGGTTCTCAAAAGGATAGCAGAAGAGTGTAGAGTTCAGCAAAAGAAAAAGGGAAGTAAGAAAGATCTTCTCGAGAATACCACTTCAGATAGTAAAGTTTGGAAGGTTTCTTTAGGACGTAAAAATTATGAAGAGGATATCTATAAGAAACTGAAAAAACAGAATGAAATTGCCATAAGCTCTGAACCTCATGAGAGTATAGAAGAATGGAGTGACGAAAAAATTGATTTGACGGACTCAACAGGTATGCTGAAAGCCCTTCACAGCAAGATGAAAATTGGAGATTTGGTTTTTATTTTCAATAGCTTGAAAACCATTAGACTTATGGGCGTTGTAGTATCAGAATACGTCTATAAAGAAGATGGCATCAAGTACAGGCATCGGAGACAAGTAAAGTGGATTGGAGACTTTGAAAAGGATCCTGTTGATATCTATGTTCTCAATCAGGAGAAGCAGATGACCTTATCCTCGCTTTATGAACTAAAGATCAGTCCGGCAGATGCACTGAAGCTCATTGAGAATGAGGACGAAACAAAGTTTCCGTCAAAACCTTACTATCTCATCATAGATGAAATTAATCGAGGTAATATCGCTAAAATCTTCGGAGAACTGATTACCCTCATTGAAAAAGATAAAAGAGAAGTGCTTTCTTGTTATCTACCCTATTCGGGTCAGGAGTTTACGCTTCCTAACAACCTCTACATCATTGGTACCATGAACACCAGCGACAGATCTATTGCACTTCTTGATACAGCACTTCGAAGAAGGTTTGCCTTTGTAGAATTGAATCCAGATCCCGCACTTATTGAAAGAGTGACACCATCGATTGGAGGGAACGTTTCTCCGGCTAAGCTACTGAAAGCAATGAATGAGAGAATCGTTGAGAAAATTGATCGGGACCACAGAATTGGTCACAGTTATTTTATGAGTGATGATCTAATTACCAAAGAAGATCTTCATCTTGTATGGTACTACAAAATCCTGCCTCTTCTTATGGAGTATTTCTATAACGATATTTCTCAGGTAGCAGAAATTGTAGGTGAAAAATTTCTGAGTAAGAAAACCGGAGAAGTTGCGATGCTCAGTTTGAAACCAGAAGCTTTAGGAGTATCAGAGTTTGAGAGTGCACTTATGAGTATCTATGAGAAGGATCAATAACAATGAAGAATTCAGTGATAACACTCTTTGAAGACCGTAAGACTTCTCTTTCAATTAATCATGAGCAAATTAATGACCTAATGTATATGAGAGGTCTTTTAGGAAAACAGAATCTTCGGATGGATTATGATGGATCCATTCAAATAATGCATTATGTTGGTTTCATATCAAAGGGAAATACCAGCGTACAAATTTTACCCAAAATCTATGAGAAAACTGGGATAGCAGAAGAAGATGAGGTTAAAGAGTCCATGAAAGTTCTCTACAATCTTTTAAGATATTCTTCCTATAATAAAGTTCTGCTGCTACCGGAAAAGATAAATTCCAGACTTCTGGAACAGGATTTTATGGAAATATTTATTCAGATTTTTGCGGAAAAAGTATTTCAGACTTACTCTACTAGAATGCACAAAGAATATGTTGAGATTGAGGAGAATTCTGCCTTCATTAGAGGGAAAATCAAGTTTCCTGAAACCATCAAACATAATTTATTTCGAAGAGATCTTCACTATATTGGATACCAAAGCTTCGAACAAGAGAATACTATCAACAATGTGATGAAGACTGTTGTCCTAAGGCTTTTAGGTAATACGAAGAATAAGAACAGTAAGGTTAAATTAAAGAAGGCACTTCTTTTTCTGGAGGATGCTAAGAAGATTGAACTTTCACTACCACTTTTAGATTCAGTGAAATTCACAAGATTGAATATGGACTTCAAGTCTGTTTATGGGATGGCAAGGATGTTCTTTCTCAATCTACAACCACAAAATTATGAAGGGGAGGAATCTGTTTTTTCTTTTCTTATCCCGGTTAATGATCTTTTTGAACACTATCTATACAAGATATTCAGTGAGTTTCAGGAGTATGAGGTTGTATACCAGCATCAGAAGAAGTTTGCCTTTACTGAAGAAGGATCGAGTTTGTTAACAGTAAGACCAGATATTGTGATTCGAAAGAATAAAAATACAATCCTCATAGTCGATGCAAAGTACAAGAATCCTGGGTTTGAAAATGGTAGTTACGGCAATATAAAAAGCACAGATATGTATCAGATTTATGCATATTCAAAGATCTATGGTGTGAAAACTGTGGTCTTAGTCTATCCATCCTTCAATCAAGTGCAACCTCCAAGCAAAAAGATAATTTTAAAGTATTTTGATGGAGAAGTTGAGGTTGTGATAGTATCAGTGGATTTGATAAATGAGAGTATGGATATGACGATAAAAAAGTTAAGTTTAACTCTAGGTCTATAATTACAGAAAATCATGTTTTCTATAGGATATAGTCAAGTACTCATACCTGAGAAATAACTGGTGTGCAATCATACAATCACGGTAAACATATCTTCTGGAGAGGCGTCCTGCCTCTTTTTTAAATCCAGATGCTACGGGTAAACGCTATATTTTCATATTTAATTTTTGATAATCATAAGGAGTGGGTAATTAATGCAAATTGGATGGATAGATTTTTCCAAGGAAGACCGAAAGAAAGTCTTAAGTGTCATAGATCTTTTATCTGAGGATGGAACATTGGATGAATTAGGTATAGCGGCTATTCGAGATGGGTTTGCTGATATCTTTTTTCCAGGAACTTCCACCATACAAACAAGAGCAAAATATTTCCTTCTCGTGCCTTATGCCCTCGACTCTATAATTCACGCATCAAATGTTTCAGTTAAAAGTATTACTGAGAAATTAGATCAGGAGGAGAGAGAATGTGCGAAGCTTCTCAATGAACTTGAAGTGGATGGAGTTGTCGGAAGTCGAGCTTTGAAGACAGGAGGATGGGTTCAGCGAACTCCAGCCGATATTTATTGGGCTGGAATTAGGCGCTATGAAATCTTCCAGGGAGGAAAGATATCGTTAACAGAATACCTCCGTACTGCAGTAGCATTGAAAGAATCAAAAAAAGACCTTAAAAAGCTCGGTAATCGTAATGATGATGCACAGGAAATGGGTTCCGATGACGGTGATGCAGGATCACTTTACAGCAAATCCTTCTGGAAACTTCCGGATTATGATCGAAAAACTTGGAAAGATGACCTGTCTATGGATCTCAGCCAGGAAGAAGCAGAATTTCTCAAAGAACGAATTATAACAACTCATCCCAATAGTCTATTAGCATTTATCCTTCAGATGGAATTGAAAGAAGTGCTCTTAATTAATAGTTTTCATGATTTGGAAGTATTAGTGTCAAAATTTCCTTCTGAGTTGCAGGAAACTTATTATCACGCCCGTGCATTTTCTAATTTTATCTATCTAGCTAGAATTCGTTATAATCTGATTCTTTCTGAAGGGAAGAATCAGAGAGCTGTGAAGCAGTGGAGTATTTACGAACCAAAACTTGCTCAATATGCGGATCTAGATCTGGAAGAAATATTCAGGAGGCTGGATACACGGAATGTCGGACTGAAGCGATTTCTGAACGCTCTGCAGGACAGTTTCATACTCTCTGATATCAATGAAGCTGACCATCTAATAATTCAACGCGAGACAAATCTGAAAGGAGTCAATCGTGCTAAGCTTAATTTTCCTGGGAAGTACCCCGTAGATAACTGGCTGACCGGTGAACTTCTGAACTACCGTTTTTCAAATGCCATGGTTCTCATTCGAGATATTTTCAACGGACTGGAGGGACTATAATGCTGAAACCATCAAGAGATCGACTTGACTATGGAAAGTTACTGACACCTCCGGAAGGATTCACAATGGAATCCGCCGTAGGCACCAGTTATTCGTTGGATTTGGATGCCCTGGTGGGTGTCTGTATGGCGATGGGGCTGGCTACTGATACAGACAGCGAAATAATGAATAATCCCATCTATCTACTTGAGATGCTTAGGCGAACTGGTGATCGAGTCACTCTGTTTTGTCAGTCCGGGCAGATTAAAGTGCCAGGGAATCGGACGTCCCTGTATATTCTTCTAGAAAAAATGGTCTATCAGATTCAGCCTCGTAAATCTAATACAATGGGTAACTTGCCCTCATTTCATCCTAAGTTCTGGCTGGTGAAATATGCTAATAAGGAAGGTGAGAAAAGATATAGATTGGTTGTTCTTAGTCGTAATCTGACCTTTGATCGTAGCTGGGATGTTTCTGTCTGCTTAGATGGGAAACCAGCTGAAAATGATGTGGAAAGTAGCCAGCCAATAGCAGACTTTGTCAGCTATCTAAAAGCTTCAATTGGAGAAGCTGAAACGAATGGTAAACTGCGCAGACAAATGTTGACAGAGCTTATTAAGGAGCTTCGTAGAGTTGAGTTCACTACTGAAAATAAACAGTTCAACGACTTTGAATTTATACCAGTTGGCGTTCCAAAGAAAGATGGAACAATCTATTCTATGTCAGAGACTCCACTATTCTCATCTGAATATAAGGAACTATTAATCATGTCTCCGTTTCTAAGTGGTAAAGTAATAGAAGAATTCAACAACAGGAATAAGAAAATAGGAGATTCGGATTGTCTCCTTCTTACCAGACGTGAGTCTTTAGCTAAACTTAGCCCGAATCAGTGTGAGAAATTCAAGATTTACACAATGAAAGACCTGGTTGTTGAAGGTGAATCTGCCATTTCTGATAGTCAGAATAAAGTATCTGAGGAAGAACTCAGCAATCGGAAACAAGACATCCATGCCAAGCTCTATTTCTGGAACAAGAATTCAGCCAGTGAACTCTATCTGGGTTCTCTTAATGCATCACATAGTGCATTAAATGGTAATGTTGAATGCATTCTTCGCCTAATGAGCCAAGGGAAGTATTTGCGTCTATCTCATTTGACGAGCGATCTCTTTGGAGGTGAGCCTGAGAATAAGGATAATCCTTTTGAATTGACACAGCTGGAAGATGTTGTGGATCAGGAAGAGGATAAGCTGTGGAAGCTGGAGCTCAAGATCAAACAATTATGCCAGCGATCACCAAAGGCATCGGTTGAAGAAATAGAGACCAATTATTCCATCCGTATTACTTTCTCAGGACTGGACAATACAGAAGGAGTGACTATAGGACCACTACTAAGTTATCGGGACTTTAATGTTGAATCTGAAGTCGTTATGGATCAGCTGCCATTAATTCAACTCTCAGAATTCTACAGGATTACTGCACGAGAAGGTGAACATAAGATACAGCGTCTAATCAAAATTCCTACAATGAATATCCCTTCGAACAGAGAAGAGACTGTTATTCAGGAAGTCATCAAAGATACGCAGACATTTTATCAGTATATAGCGTTTCTTCTAGCGGATGATTACCTGATTTCAGCATTGGAGCATGGAGATATGCAGAAGAGTCTCTTTAAAAAATCTTCTAGAACGGTCATGCCTGCTCTTTATGAGCGAATGCTGCAGACTGCGGCAACTTCGCCAGAGAAATTCAATGAAATCCATTATATCCTTAGAATGGTCAAAAAGGATGGTGTAATCCCCGATGGGTTTAAAGAACTCTATGAGGCATTCAGAAAGGCGGTGGGAATCTCTTGAGTAGTATTAAACAGAATTTCAAAGACATTGAAATAGAAGTCATGAGCCAACTTAAAGATTTTCAAAGAGCAACCGTAGATCATCTGTATACACTCTACAAAAGTGGTCAGAAAAGAATACTGGTCTCTGATGAAGTGGGGTTAGGGAAAACGCTTATTGCCCGCGGAATGGTGGCGAAAATGGCTCGATTGCGTATGGAAGAAGGTGATCGACTGATGAAGGTTGTCTATATCTGTTCCAATGCTGCCATTGCTGGTCAGAACATGAACAAACTGCTCATTTCCAAAGATCTTCGAGCGGATGCTACATCATCCTCTCGATTATCCATGCAGCATTTGAACATATTTCTTAAAGAGCATGATGAAGAAACGCTCAATCGCTATATTCAGTTCATTCCTTTGACACCTACTACCTCATTCCGCGTGACTCGCGACAGGGGGAATTATGAGGAACGTGCTTTGATGTATGCCTTATTAAGAAGAGTTCCAGAGCTTTTACCCTATTCGGAGGAAATGGAACTGCTGATGAAGGATCGTGCCCATGTGGGATGGAAGAACTGGGCTAGAGATAAGTATGAAAAAGATGTTCTGGACTGCAACAAAAAAACGGAAGGTGAGTATTTAGAGTATATGATTCCAGAGATATCAAGGCGATTAAAGGTCGTGATGGATGATAAAACTCTTCTTGAACATCTGGTCGCTTATTTCGAAGGTAGACAGGGGCAAACCCAAGGTAAAATTGATCTCATAGGAGAATTGCGTGTAATGTTTGCTCGAATCAGCGTTGAAAAACTGGAACCTGATTTTGTCATCATGGATGAATTCCAACGATTTAAATATCTAATAGACCAGAAAGATGAAAGCGAGACAACCATGTTGGCTAAGCGCTTCTTCAACAATGAGAAAGTGCGAATACTTCTCTTGTCGGCTACTCCTTACAAGATGTACTCTACCTTAGAGGAAATCGATGAGTCGTCAGTGGATGAACACTATGCAGAGTTTTTCAAAGTAATGGCATTTCTTAATATCAAAGATGATTCTGAAATCAGATTCCAAGAAATCTGGAGGAATTATTCGAAACGTCTGCGTACTTTTACCGTAGGTGATACTACGATACTGGAAGCGAAAAAAACAGCAGAGAATGCTATATTTTCTGTAGCAGCTCGTACGGAACGGATTTCGGACCATGAGATCAGTGATATTATAGATGATTCTTCTGTGAAGACTTTTCTTAGTCCAAGTGAATCGGACATAAAATCATATGTAGCTGTTCAGGATCTGCTTAATCGGATTCAGTTCGCTTATCGTGCTCCAGTTGATTATGTCAAATCATCACCGTATCTGCTGTCTTTCATGCGCAATTACCAGCTGAAGCGAGATATAGAGAGTTACTATAAAAAGCATCCAGATGAAGTGAATAATGCCAGAGATAATTATCTTTGGCTTCGCAGCTACCGGATTGAAAAATTTCTGGAAATTGAACCATCCAATGCTCGCCTTGAATTTCTCCAAGATATGTTATTCAAAAATGAAAAAGCCCATGATCTACTGTGGGTACCACCTTCGAGACCCTATTATGAGCCTCAAGGGGTATTCAAGAACAATAATAATTTTTCAAAAGTTTTGGTCTTTTCATCTTGGGAGATGGTACCTAGGATGCTTGCGTCATTACTATCCTATGAATCGGAACGTAGAAACGTCAAAGTACTCAAGGATCGATCTTCTGAAGACGCGAAAAAAGCCCGCTATTTCAGCTCAGATTCGAAAGGAAAACGTTATCCCTCCCCTCGACTTAATTTTGCACTCTCAGATGGGGAACCTAGAGGAATGCCACTATTTTGCCTACTCTATCCATCTCAATTTCTTGCTGACTGCTTTAATCCCATAGAGGCGCTGCATAAAGGAATGATACTATCTGAGATTGAAGAAATGATCAAAAGAAAGATTTCAGTTCAGCTGGATTTGGTGAATACAGAAATGGATCCGGATACTACATCTACCTCACGGGCTGATGAACGCTGGTACTATTTGGCTCCGTTTTTAATGGACACAAAGGACTACAGGGAAGAATGGTTGGCAAAAGGGGGTAGCCTGGCAGAATTTGATGATAAGGAAGGTGACGCTGGACAAGGTACCCATAAAGCACGAAAGAATGGATTTTTGACTCACCTAAAAGCACTGGAAGATATTGTTAAAGGATCCACTCTACAAATGGGTAGAAAGCCGGATGATCTGCTGGATGTGCTAACCACCATGGCGCTGGCATCTCCGTCAATCTGTATCCTCAGAACTTATAATAATTTTGCAGGGGCAGATGTTGCAGTACCCATGGATTATCCCAGTCAATTGGCCAAAATATTCATCAATAGAATGAATACACCGGAATCCACTGCTCTTATCGAAGCTGTATCAGGTAATCATAATCAGGACCCACATTGGAGAAAGCTTTTGACCTATTGCAAAAATGGAAATCTTCAGGCGGTTTTTGATGAATATGCTCATATAGTAATGGAATCCAATAACCTGAACCGAAATGAAAAACGCATGGAGCTGCTTCATGAAATTATTCTTGATTCCATGAACATTCATACCGCTTCTTACAGGTTAGATACATATAATTCTTTCAAGGATAGGATCAGAGAAAAGAAAAAAAGCAGTGATTTACAGATCCGTAGTCATTTCGCTGTTGCTTTTACAAACAGTGATGGAGGTCTGGACAAAGGTCAGGATAGAAAAAAGAGTGTGCGTAATTCATTTAATTCTCCTTTTAGGCCTTTTGTTCTAGCTACAACCTCTATAGGACAGGAAGGTCTAGACTTTCATTATTACTGTCGAAAAATCGTACATTGGAATCTTCCATCCAACCCCATCGATCTGGAACAAAGAGAGGGAAGGATTAATCGCTATAAGTCTTTAGCCATCCGTCAAAATATTGCATTAAGGTATGGCAACTTGAAGTTCAAAAAGTCCATTTGGCCGGAGATGTTTGAAGCTGCTTTGGAAAATGAAAAAATGGATAATGGTTCAGATCTAATACCATATTGGGGATTGAATAATTCAGAAGAAATGATCAAGATCGAAAGGATTGTACCTATGTATCCTTTCAGTAAAGACATTGCTCAGTATCATCGTCTGATCAAGATTCTCTCTCTTTATAGGCTGACGTTGGGACAGGCTAGACAGGAAGAACTTCTGGAGTATCTCTATACAACTCACAAGGATGAAGACTTACAAGAACTCTTTATTAATCTGAGTCCTTTTTATAAAAAACAAGAAAAACAAGAAAAATAAGAAGCACTAAGATGACATCCATATGAATTAATCATGGTGTGTTCCTACAACTAGAAGCGAATAATAGATTTTTTAATGCTCAGTACCTAGTACTGAGTATTTTTCTGATAATTTTCCAAGATATTCACGGATAGTAGTGTGTAACCACAATATCTTGATATAATAAGAGTATCGAAAATTATTCTGGATGTTCATATGAAAGCTGAGTCGTATATAGAGAAGTATCCAAAGAAAATAATTGAAGTAGCTGAGATTATCAGAAATTCAGGAGATAACTATGAAGAAGCTGCAATTGATGTCAGAAGATTAGTAGAAGAAGGAACGCTTAATCCTGTAAAAGCTTCAGGCTTAAATGGACGAAGTCCTGTACTCTATTATAAATAAAAGATTATAAGGCTGGAGAAGGACTACACTGAAGTTTCCGGTAAAATCAGGCTTCTTCATGCTCGCTTTGATCAAGGAAAAAGATCGCGTGAAGAACAGTCCGTATTTATGGACATCTTTGATCTTATATTAAATATAGAGTCTTCTAGTTAAAGAAAGTAGTTCATCCGAAATAATGTATTTTCTACATAATGTGGTATCAATGGATACTTGAACCTTGAAGCACCGAAAAGCTAATCCGCACAAGTGCGCAATTTTAAAGGGGGAAAGTCATGAAAAGTGGAAAGATGAGGAAGCCGTTCTATAAGAAGTGGTGGGTATGGTTATTAGCCGTTATTGTCATCGGAATAGCACTTAGTGGTGGGGAAGAGGATGGAAACGACACTGCTGGAGAAATGGCAGAAGTGAACCCTGTAGTGTCACAGCCAAAAGAAGAAGAGCCTGTTGATGTAGAAGTTGAAGAAATAGAAACTGAGAAGGAAGAGCCTCTTGTGACTGTTCCTGAACCTAACCCAGAGGATAATGATGGTGCAACCTTAGGAGAAAAAAATGCTGCTGGCAGTGCAAAACAGTATATTAACTTCACTGCATTTTCCTATGATGGACTTGTGAAGCAACTTGAATTCGAAGGTTATTCTCATGAAGAAGCTATATATGGAACCGATCAGTGTGGAGCAGACTGGAATGAACAAGCTGTAATAAAAGCGAAAGAATACCTCGATTTTACTGCATTCTCGTATAAAGGTATGATTCAGCAGCTGGAGTTCGAAGGTTTTACTAATGGAGAAGCTGTCAATGGTGCAGATCTATGTGGTGCAGACTGGAAAGAACAGGCAGCTATAAAAGCACAGGAATATCTGGATTTCAGTTCTTTTTCTAAGGCTGAACTGATTTCGCAGCTTGAGTTTGAAGGTTTTACCAATGAGGAAGCTCAACATGGAGCCCAGGCTGTTGGGTACTAAATAAACTGTAGTATAAATAAATATCACTCTTCAGGATATAGGAACTCTTCTCATATTTGGAGAGTTCCTATTTAGTTTGTGGCAAGAAAATATACTGGAGATATCTTACATGAGAATATATATAAAATTAGTATTAAGTTTGTATTGTAATTATTCAAAAGATATTCTATACTTTTTCCAAGAGTATCCAAGGAACACTTTTAATAGGTACTCGAGGTGCCTTGATCATATCAATATTAAATATAAATCGGATAGGAGAAGAATAATGGGGTTTTTTGATTATTTAAAGAAAAGACTAAAAACAAATCTACCGCAGACCGTTTCTCAAAAGGAGCTCAATACAGTTAGTATTGGTAAAGCGGTTGCTGAAAAAATTGAGGTTGATGTAATAACTATTGAGAAGCTCCGTAAAAAGATCATTGCTTTTGATGTTGAGACAACAGGTTTAAATGCTGTTTCTGATAGAATCGTTGAAATTGGAGCTGTAATGTTTGAGGATGGGATTCCTACTAAAACATTTGGAACTCTAGTTAATCCAAATATTAGAATTTCTCCCTCAGCTTCTAGCGTAAATCATATTACTAATGCAATGCTATATTCTGCACCAATAGAGAAAGTGGTGTACCGACAGTTAATTGAGTTTTTGGGAGAGGCAATAAATGGAGAGATTATAATGTGTGCACACAATGCTAGATTTGATTTTAGTTTTTTATGTAATACACTTTCTAGACTTGGATATGATGCTAACATTCGTTATGTAGATACATTGAGCCTCTCAAGGAAATACATTAAGGGTCTTACTAATTATAAGCAAATCACTATAGAAAGCTACTTCGGGCTGAAAAATGATTCTGCACACAGAGCGGAGTCAGATGCAGAAATCTGTGGGAAGATTTGTTTCAGTGTTTTGGATTGCATTGGGGAATCTTTGGATGTAGAAATTGAGAAATTCAAGAAGCTGTCACCAAGTAAAGAAGAACTTGAGGTTTGTGCATTTATCCAAAATATCATAATAAAAAATGGACACGATAATAATTGGATCAGGTTTAAGAAAAACAGCAACAACTATGTTGATGTAATTTGTCTTTATACATTCTTGAAATTCAAGTTTGCTAAAAAGGGAAAGTATATGATTATAGAAAAAAGTGCTGTTAACGGAATTAATTTAATAACTGAAAATTGCACGGAAAGCGAAGGAGGTATGACATATGCACGACTCTATTTTAATAGTCCGTTTGACTTAGAATTACTCTCCGATTATATTTACGGTGTTTTTATTAGATGTTACAACTCGATGAACGTATATATAAATATGGGCTATTCCGAAAAAAATGAAGCGGAGAAGAGTATAAGAATGTTGAAAGCTATATCTTATGCAGATATGGATAACTTACTATTAGACGCTAGAAATCGTGAGTATGATAGCACCATGGGGAACGTTCAAGTTGCACCAGTAATATCGAGAAGTGATGTTATCGTTAATGCAATACATACCCGTGTCACATTAGATAAGATTCGAAACGCTACAAATTGGGAGAAAGGCTTTGACGATGGATATCCATACTGGGAGCGGGGGGAGATAGCCAGAAAGGATGGCAGAATAAATGAAGCAATTGATCTATTTGATAAGGCTCGATATAACGGGTATAATGCTCCAGCGTTATATGGATCCTATGCAAAAGCCTATCGGAAAAATAAGGATTATGATAATGAAATAGTGATACTTGAAGAAGGTATTGTTCGAGAAATTAATACTGATGTTGGTGTTTTAGAAGCTCGCAGAGATAAGGCGATAAAACTACAATTTTTAGGGCAGAATAATGATCGTAAAATTAAGGGGAAGATCGATTCGAAGGACAAAATAAAAGTTGCAGAGAACATAGATTCAGTATCAAAGCAATCTCGTGGAAGAGTAATAATGCAACTTGATGATGAAGGTATAATAATTAAGGAGTTTGAAACGATTTCTTCTGCGGCTTTTGAAATTGGCGTTAGTTCCAAAAGTATTAGAGATGCTGCTAATGGCGTTCAAAAGCATGCCGGAGGATATTGCTGGAAATTCAAAGAGTAGCAGTGAAAAATAACGAGGATAACAAATAGTGAAATCTCTTCGCGATTTTCGCAAAGCAAGTGAGATGAAGAGCAAGTAGATTAATGTTTATCTGATAAATTGATCTAGTAATGCATTTGTTGAGTTTTTATTGATAAAAGACTTTAACACAATAAATCGTTTGATTATTAATAGAGAAATGAGAAGGTTATTAAAAAAGAATTGAAATTGGCGGTAAGATAGATGAAAAGCTGAAGAATTGTGAAGATTTCAATGATTCGATTAGATAATGATCAAGTTTAAATACTACTCAGTGAATCATAGTAAGGAGATTAATAAGAGTATGGAATTAATACATAGTGTAAGAATTTCCAATTGTAACTGTATTAAAGAAGCTGATATTGAGATTCATAAAAATGTACTCAATATAAAATATGGTTTTAATGGGACAGGTAAATCTACGATTAGTAAAGCAATTTTCTCAAAATCAAATGATGACGAGTCAGGTTTGCAGTCATTAAAACCCTACGGAATAGGAAATCGATGAAGAAACAAAACCAGATGTTGCAAATCTTAAGTTTACACGTGTTAGAGTATTTGATGAATCATATGTCAATTCGTATTTATTCAAAGAGAACAGCTTTTTGGAAAATTCATTTCAAGTTTTTTTGAAATCTACTGATTGTGACAAGCTAACTCATGAAATTGAAGATTTATTATCTGATTTACAGGGTGTTTTCCAGAAATCAGATACTATTCAAAAACTAAGATCATTCTTGCCTAAATATTTTGATGAAATAAAATATACTGATGGTGAAATTTCAAAAAAAGGTGGCGTTGGGGAATTCCTTAAAGGGAACGGATGTGGATTTGATAAATATGAAGAATTAGAAAAGTATAAGCCATTTTATTCTAATAGGGACATGGTAAGTGTTTCAAAGTGGGCGAAGTGGAGAAATGATGGAGTTAAGCAAATGAATGGTTGTGATTGCCCATTTTGCGCTGGTAAATTACAAGAACAAGAAATAGAGAAACAGAACAAGACGATTTCAAAGGTATTTAAGAACTCTGCATTGTCAACAGCAAATGTTGTTTTAGAGTATATTGAAGAAGCAGTTAGCTTTGGGTACATTAAAGCGGATTCAATAAGTGTGCTAAAAGAGTATATTGGAAATGCGAATAAAGCGGATTCTTTACTCGCGGAATTGAAACAGTTGGCAATAGAAACCACTTATTTAATCACAAAAATCGAGAAAATATGTACTTTCCGCCCAATGAATGTGACTCAAGAACAACTAATGAATATTAATAATAACTGTAAGCGTCAAATAGGAAGCACATAGGAAAGCCCCATGAATTATGAGAAAATCC
>CAZXUT010000072.1:0-14198 GCA_964643785.1 uncultured Proteiniclasticum sp. | reverse complement strand
AAGCAGGTTTTTTACACCTGCTTTTTCAATATTTACCCAAACTACAGAAAGAACCAAGAATACTCCTCCATGCAGCGTTTCTGTTTATGACCTCTATTAATTGTAATTATTCACCTGCATCTCTTTTGCGTTCTACAATCCTAGATAAGAATATACCCAATTCAAATAAAAGGATCATCGGTAGTGCAAGCAGAGTCTGAGATATGACGTCCGGTGGTGTAAGCACCGCAGCCAATATAAAGATTACAAGGATGATATACTTTCGATTACTTCTTAAGAATTTAGAACGTACCACTCCAAGTCTTGTTAAAATGACCATGATACTTGGCATTTCAAAAATCAGACCGAAAGACAATACCGTATTCATAACCAATGTAAGATAGCTGTTAAAGCTGATCATCTCTTCGATTCCTTCCATCTGGAAACTCATGAAGAACTGGATCATCAGTGGCAGTACTACGATATAAGCAAATACTGCACCTATTATGAAAAAGACTCCGCCGAACATCAGTGAAAAGACGATTGTTCTTCTTTCTTTTTTCTCTAACCCCGGGCTTATGAAAAGCCAGATCTGTGAAATAAGAAAAGGAGCTGAAACAACAAGTCCGATGATTACTGCGATCTTGATATAGGATAGAAGAAGTTCTGCCGGAGCAATAAATACGAAATTAATGTCCGGAACGATTCCAATCATATCCTTTACCAGAACCTCAGCGAAATTATAACTGACAAGAATGGCTGCAACAAGTGCCACAGCCATATAGACAATTCTATTTCTCAGTTCTGTGAGATGCTCTACTAAAGTGAGCTTGTCTTCTTTGTTTCTTTTAGTCTTCTTTTTTTTCATCTTTCTTCACATCGTCAGGGGTGGTCATAACATCCTCTGTCAATTTATTTGCATGAGATTTAAACTGACCGATAGCCTCTCCGATGGACTTGCCGATTGCAGGCAGTTTGGATGGTCCGAAGATGACCAGTGCGATGGATAGAATCAGTATAAGCTCAGTCATTCCTATTTTTCCCATATTAATTTACTCCTTTGTTTTCCTGTTTCCCATTGAATCCTATAACTTGTAGTAAGCGTTGATCAGCTCAGCAACTTTACCAGCAGCATCCGCAGTAAGTCCAGCACATCTTGCTTTTCTTTCAGGATCCTTCATTCCGTAACCTGATACTTCCATGAACTGTCCTACAGATTCCAGGCAGTTTACTGTTGGTGATACAAGTGCATCTACTTCTACATCAGGCTGATAAATTGGCAGTTCAGTGCTTGTGTACCACTTGAACAGTTCCGCTGTAACTGTTGGTGCATCTTCTGGTGGTATTGCAAATCCGATACAGGTTGCAGCTCCAGCGATAGCTCCACATAAAGATCCTATTCCGAAACCAGTTGCTCCATTTGCAAATACATCTACTGGAACCTGATTCCATGGATATCCTGCTTTGTCTCCCAGCTGTCCGATGACTGCATCAACAACGCCTCTGCAACATCCGCCCTTATTATAGTATCCAGCATATCCTCTTTCAATTGTTGTTGCTACATCAAGCTTCTGGTATGGATATGGATAAACTGGTGCATCCTTGCTTGCTTCTACATATTCATATGCCAGCACTTCTTTTGCAGGAAGTTCTGATTTTTTACCGCAACCAGTTAAAAATGAAGGAATAAATGAAACTGCAGCTACCCCAACTGCTGTTTTTCCTGCTGTTTTTAACATGTCTCGTCTTGAATAGACTTTTTCGTTCTTGTTCACTTCGCTCATTATTTTTTTCCCCTTCCGATTATGTAATTTTTAACAATAAATATAAAGTTTGATAAATATCTAACTTCCATACCAATATACATTTACATCAGGCTTAGGTCAACCCTATCTTCGCTCCATCCATTTTTATTATAATTTCCATAGTCAAATACCCCCGTTTATTATTTTTTTAACAATATTAATGAAAGCCTGTTGATGAATTTCATTAGAGATATTTGTAAACGTATAGTCAATGTAATTATTTAGATGCCATACGATGATCTGCGCAATTATTTCTTCTGCATTTTTTCAGAAAAATAGCTTAAAAGCTCATGATTTGCAGAAGAAATGTTCTCAGTGCCTATCTGGACAAAATTGAATTCTCTTTCCATTTTCAGATTTTCTACAGGGACCTCCATCAGTAAACCCTTCTTCAGTTCCTGAAGAGCTGCATCCCTGTACATGAGGCTGATTCCTACCCCTTCCATGGTCATTCTCTTCATGATGTTGACATTGCCCATTTCTATGATTTCCCGAAAGCTCTCTAGACTCCTGTTTCTTTCTGAAAGACCTTTTTCGAGAATCTCCCTGGAACCGGATCCCTTTTCACGGATAATAAGTTTCTCATCAAAGAGGTCATCAAGCATCACCTTCTTCTTTTTGGTGATTTCATGGTTCGCCGCTGTTACAAGAATAAAATCACAGGTTTTCAGAAGTCTTGTATTATAGCGATCCTTGTCAATGAGACCCTCAATCAGGGCAAAATGAATTTCTCCATTTCTCAGTTTTTCCATAAGGATCTTTGTGTTATCCACTAGAATGGAGAAATGATACATAGGAAAAGTCTGAAACAGTTCTGATAGATATGGTGCAATGGTAAATTCTCCTATGGTCATGGTTGCACCGAATTTGACTTCTGATTTCTTGTACTTCAGGCCGTTCAGTTTTTCTTTCAGGATTCTCTCCTTGGCCGATACGCTTTCAGCATGATCATATAGGATTTTACCCGCATCTGTCAGTTTCAGCTTCTTTCCTTCATAAATGAAAATCTTATGCCCATATTCTTCTTCCAGCTGCCTCATATGATGACTGATGGCAGGCTGTGTCAAAGAGAGTTCTCTTGCTGCCCCCGTATAGCTTCTCAACTTTACAATGCTCATAAAGGAGATCAGTTTCTGATCGATCATTTCAGTTCCTTCTTTCATGAATAATATTTATACATTAATAAAATTTATACATCAATTAATAATCATAATTATATTTTATAGCTTATCCATGTTAGAATCAATTAGAAATTACTTATATTGGAGATGACGTAAATGACTACTATAAAATCCATTTATAGAGGAATCCTTATTTCAGGACTCCTTGCCCTTGTATCCTATCTTATCAGTGAAGCTCTTCCCGTTCATCTGATCAGCGCAGGGGTTTTTTCCCTCCTCATCGGCATGGCACTGAATCCTTTTGTCTCCGGTATGGAAGGGACAAAAGAGGGATTGAATTTCACCTCCAAAAAACTCCTGAAATTCTCCATCATTCTTATGGGACTGGGGTTAAATTTTACGCAGATTCTTTCTGTCGGAAAGTTTTCTCTCATCGTCATGAGCTTCACTCTCATCTCCGCTTTCGGTGGTGGATATTTACTAGGAAAACTGCTGGGGCTCGACTGGAAACTTTCCAGCCTGATTTCCGCTGGCACTGGCATCTGCGGGGGCTCTGCCATCGCAGCCATTGCCCCCGTCATCGACGCTAAGGACAGCGACATCGCCTACGGCATCTCTGCCACCTTCCTGTTTGACATCATCATGGTGGTTCTGTTTCCCATCATGGGCAGCTACTTCATGATGTCGGACCTCGGTTTTGGCTTATGGGCAGGTACCGCGGTGAATGATACTTCATCGGTGGTAGCAGCAGGCTATGCTTTCTCCGATGCTGCAGGACAGTTTGCTGTCATCGTGAAGCTCACAAGAACGCTTTCCATTGTGCCCATCGTGCTTCTGTTCTCCTTGATCAATGAGAGAGTTGAACGAAAGAATCGGATTTCCGATACAGATAATACTTCAAAAGCTGCTAAGGTGAATCTCAAGAAGATATTCCCCTGGTTTATTCTCTTTTTCCTTTTGATGGTTACACTAAAGAGCGCCGGTTTTGTTCCTGAACCAATCAGTTCATCCCTGACCGCGCTCAGTAAGTTCATCATGGTTATGTCACTGGGTGCCATAGGACTCAAGACAAACTTCAGCCAGGTGGCAAAATCAGGCTTCAAGCCTATGCTTCATGGATTTCTGATCTCCACTTTAGTGGTTGTTGTCTCTTTTGTGGTCCAGCAGTTTCTGGGTCAGGTGTAGACTGTATCTTTACTGACCAGTTCTCTTTCCTTATTTTCATCATGATATTTCTCCATCCTGATATTATTTCCATCATGATCTATTTCTCCATCCTAAAAGAAGCAGTACTGGAATTTATCTTCCAGTACTGCTTCTTTTATGCCCATTCTATTTCTTCATGCCTTTGATCGCCTCTTCATAGGCTTTGATGTACTCATCCATCGTGATCTTCGTGCAAAGCTCTCCGATGAGTTCATATGGAATCTGCTCCATTTTCTTCAAGCGGATACAGCTTTTTCCCATATCAAGTTTCTGGGTTACCTTCTTCTTGTATTCTTCTCTGAACCATTCTTCCACACCAGGTTTCGAATAGAGTCCCATATGATAAAGTGCAATATGGTTTTTCTGTGATGCCAGGCTCATGAATGGAAGTGGCTCTCCCTCTGAAGCGTGATATCCATTCGGATAGTATGCTAATGGCACTACATATCCGATCATACCGTAGGAAATCGTTTCTTCGTACCCTTCAGGAAGATTCTTAAGAATAATGTCTCTCAGCTTCTCTATGGGTTCTCTACGCTCTTCAGGCAGTGCGTTCAGGTAGTCTTTCACTGTAACTGCATCTGAATTCATTCTCTTCACTCCTCTTCTAGTAAATCTTACTTATATTTTAACAGAAGCCTATGAAGAATTCCTGAACTCAGATTTAATTGGCAGAGCCTGCTGCTGCATTACTTTGAGCGGCCATCACCGCGTCAATGGCCAAAACAACAGCCAATGCGTGAATCTCATTTCTTCCTTCTTCAATATCGATGACATAAGAGTCTCCCCAACGGAACCATTCTTTGTGTATGGAAACCACTGGGCTGTTTCTCTCCAGAATCTCATATTCATGAGACCAGAAGTCCCCTGATACATCCCAGTCCAGTCCCATGATGGAATACCTGGGCTTGAAGAAAGTGAATTCCTTGACGATTTCTGCAATCATCTCTCCCTCAGTATACACATAAAACTTCGGCAGAAAGCTAAGCACCTTCTGCTGTATGAATGCGACCTCAGCTCCGTTCATGTCAAAAACATGCAGCTTCTTTCCCCAGGAAAAGAGCTCTCCTTCCACATAGTATCGATCTGTCTCATTTTCATCCTTGATGTAGAATCTGTCTCTCCAGGAAAAGACCTTCTGCTTCATATATAATTTCATGATTTTCCTCCATTTATGGCATAATACTTCCGGTTTAACGTTCTAAGTATCTGCAGTTTAATTGAATCAGATTTATTCAGTGCTTCTTTTATTTTCCTGTCTTTCTATATAAATGTATGATCTTTCTGATCAGTAGACCGAGCATCACAACTGCCAGAACACTTAAAACAGCAAATCCGGCAAAAAGCAGTAAGTACTGGTTTCTGGCCACTGTTCCCTTTATTTTCTCCATGGTCGTGATTGCTTCTTTATCATATAAGGTGAATCTGAGATCATCCTCCGGAAGGGTCTCAAAGGTTCCTGTATACGTCCCATCAGCCTCTTTCTTCAGGTCAAGATTACTCTCTACTACATAGGGATAGCTTTCCGATGGTGATATCCTGATGGTCAGATCCTTGAAATCTTTCCAGTACTTTGCAGGATGAAGAAAATACTCATAGGTGTAAGTGGGCTCCACCGTTTCTCTTCTATCCATACTGCCAAGAGTATGATATCTTACTTCCACTGTTTTCTCTTCCATTGCCTCAAAAGGCACCTCATAAGCAATCAGGACATAACGAGGAGATGCAAGAAGACTTGAGATATGATCTCCGGTGATCAGTCTTTCTCTTTCCAGTGCCTGATCCAGAACCTCATAATATATATTCTTATCCTCAGGTATGAAGACACTGCTGTATATGAGCTCATCCGTTGCTAGAAAATCATGATAATAGGTGACAACATCCATTTCAATCTCTTCGATCTCATAGGTGAAATCAGTGACTTCCACCGCATCTGTCGTTCCATTCTCATATCCTCTGATGTCGAGCTTGAGTTCTTCATCAAGGCTGAAGATGTCCATATACCTTGTTTCATGGTCCAGCCAGGTTCCGATCACAAACTCGTTTGTTTCATTGTCATATCCGTAGCTGTAGTTTCCTTTTACAAAAATCCTGGAATCATGCTCCGATAAAGTGAAGCTTGCATCAACATGCATATGCTCTTCCTGACCAGACTCCAGATGGATCCGATAAAGGGTTCCTTTTTCTTCGTATTCATAATTTTTCGGACTGTATTTTTCCTCTGTCACAGATTTCAGTATATCCTCTAGCTCCACCGTCTCCTGAAACCCATCCTCTACGGAAGTCTGCTTCACATTTTCCCCGTAGTATATTTTATAGCTGATGGGGGATCCATCAAGTAGGACTTCAATCTGATCTTCATCCCTGCTCCATAAGTTTTTGATGAAAGGAAAGACCATTCTTGATACTATGTCTTCATTCCCCGTATTCTTCATTTTATATTGTGCGCTGACTTGTCCGACGAGTGAATAATCATTTTCCATCTCTTCGCTGAAATCAAAATGCAGGTCTTCTTTTAAAACGGTGACCGGTGTATCTTCATCTATTGTGATCATGGAAATACCCGGATACTGATACCATGTCACCGGTCCGGTATTACCATAGGCAAAGACACTGCTCATCATCAAGGCTAGAATGACAAATATGGCTGTTCTCCATTTCTTCATGTAGTTCACCCCTTATCAACATCATATCATAATTATAGTATAATAATTAACAAAATCATCTCATTTTCTAATTATTATGAAGTAGAAGTCGAGGCACAAAAAAAGCGGATCCGCACATCAGAATGCAAGATCCACTTTTAATTCTATGATCAGTTTTTCAGTAACTTGTTTTCTTTCTCCAGCATGATGTCCAGAATGATCCGATCTGATTCTAGGGACCCATCTGTACTCAGAAGACAAAGGTTATTGATGGTTTTCTCAGGGTCATGATCGATGATCCCATCATGACTTCCTATGGCAATGCCATTCAAAGCCAAAGAGGATGATAAGCATGCCGCACTGGTGCAGGTAGCCACTTTAAGTGCACAGCCACCCTTTGCTCCATCGCAGAGGATTCCCGTCACATTGCCCAGCATATTCTGAACTGATGCGTAGATGTCTTCCTTCTTCCCACCCTGAAGATAAGTGATTCCGCAGCTTGCTCCGGTGGCTGCGATGGTCGCTCCGCATAGAGCAGACAGTCTGCCGAATTTGGTCTTTATGTAGATGGTAACCAGATGACTCAGTGTTGTAGCTCGAAGAAGATCCTCATAGGATAAACCCAATTTCTCCCAGTACGCAATAACCGGAAGTGTCGCTGTGATGCCCTGGTTTCCGCTGCCTGAATTACTCATGACATTTAAGGAAGAACCAGCCATTCTGGCATCGGAACCTGCTGCGGTAAGTGCCATGGCGTAGTTCGTAGGATCCATCACCTGATGTCCATTTCGCATGGATTCAAAGATGGTTTTCCCCACTCGGAGTCCATAATCATGGCGGATCCCCTCATCTCCGATAAGTTTGTTGACCTTTATGCTTTCTTCCACTTTTGTGAGCTTCTTTATATCCACATTCTGGACAAAGGTCCAGATTCTCTCCATATTCATGAATGATGTGTCATTCACAGGCAACTCATCAATTTTATCCTCTACGCTGAAGAAGACTCTGCCATCTGTTTCTATACGCGTTATATTGGTATGCCTGTCTTCAATGATCACTCTTGATGAAGAGTTTTCTGATTTTGCAATGACTTCTATATAGAGCTTCTTCGGATGATCTGATTTCCTGACATGAATTTTGCCTTCTTCAATCATTTTCATGGCTTTTTGTATATCTTCATCTTTCAGTCCACACAAAACTTCCAGATTTTTATCAGAATCGCTGAGCGAACCCAATGCCGCCGCCAGATTCATCCCGGTTTTTCCTGTGCCAGGAATTACAACGCCCATGGCGTTTTTGATGATGTTTGCACTTGCAAAGACTTCAAGAGAAACAAGTTCCCCCGTTAGATGCTTACTTGCCATGGCTGATGCGAATGCAATGGCGATTGGCTCTGTACATCCAAGTGCGATGACAAGCTCCCGATCAAGTACTTCCAGAAAATCTCTTTCAAACATAAAATCCCCCCGATTATGATGTTTCCCCCAATTTTAAGAAGAGCTCTCTCTTCTTAAGGTCTAAGTTCATAAACCCTATTTATTCTATCATTATATCAGAGTATTTCCTTTCTCATACCCTTAAAATCCTTGAAATAGAAGAAAAATCATCCTTCAGGAAAATAAATCCATCCAGATGATTTTTATGTTTTTGTGTGTGATTCAACTGTCTTTATATAACTGACACTAGACCAGAAGATGCATATCCATGACAAAAAGCAGATCGTGATCTGTCATTTTCCCATGGCTTCTGATGGCTCGATCAGTGAGGACCAGATCCCAACTTCTCTGATTCGAGTGGCACCTCATTTGCAAATTCAGATCTATTCTATAGTCCTAGATAGGATGCCGGGTTAACCAGATTACCATTTACCCTGAATTCAAGATGTAAATGTGGTCCTGTACTCATACCTGTAGATCCTACATATCCGATAACCTGGCCTTGTGATACGCTTGCACCATAGCTGGTGTTCATGGAACTCATATGAGCGTATAGGGTTGTGACACCATTTCCATGATCAACAATCACGTGATTTCCATAACTTGAATTAAATGATGCACGGATTACTTTTCCGCCCTTAGATGCTTTTATCGGGGTTCCTGAAGCTGCCGCAAAATCAATTCCTGTATGGAGCTTCTTGTATCCTAAGATAGGATGGATCCTATATCCATAAGAAGAGGATACTCTTCCTGCTACTGGTCTTATATAACCTGCAGTGGAGACACTATTATTGGATGCTGCATTTTTCGCCGCTTCAGCTTTGATCAAAGCTGATATATCATTTTGGAGTTTTTTATTCTCTTGTACAATATTGCCGATTTCAGAGGCAATTTCTTTTTCCTCATTTGTCAGCGTATTTATCAGTCCTGCTTTTTCATCTTCAAGACCCTTCAGCTCAGATAGTTTTGTAGTAAGAACTTGCTTTTCAGTCTCCAAGTTCACTTTTTCATCAACAAGAACAGCTTTCTCTTTTTCAATTGCTTCCTTGGTGTTTACTAGATCAGTCTTGCTCACTTCAAGTGCTGCTTTTTTTATGTTCATCTCTTCTTTGATGACTTCTATCTGGTGAATGATATCTTTATCCATATCGACAATTCTATTGATCATCGACAATCTATCCGTAAAATCTATAATACTCTCTGATTCCAGCAATGTGAATATGACACTTCCTACAGAATCATTCTTATAGGCTGCTCTTACTCTGGAATCTAAGATCGCATTCTTCTCGGCAAGTTCATTTTCACTTTTTATAATTTCAGCTATACTTGTGGCTATATCAGCTTCAAGTAGCGTAATTTTTGTATTCGCTTCATTTATTGAATTTTCTCTTGCAATAATCTCTGATTCTTTCTGATTGATCACTGCTGACAGATTATCTGTTTCACTGGTGACTAGAGCAGATTGCTCCATGATTTCTTCTAGTTCACCCAGAATCCGCTGTTTATCATTTGATAATTCCTGTTTCTTCTCTTCTAAATTCTGAATTGTTTCCTGATTGTTATTGATCTGATTTTTGTAGCTCTCTGTGGTACTTGCGTAAACTGTAACATTGAAGGCAATCAGTAATGCGGCCGTGGTAACTAAAATTTTTCTTTTCATATATCTCTCCTTTTTCAACAATTCCCATTGTACATTTCTAATTTGTATGACTTATAAAGATTGGGAAACTTCACAAATAAGCATAGAATCCTTGATTTGTCTTATTTCAGAATTTCTAAACAGTTCATATGTGAACAAATAAGCTCTAAATCTTCATAACTTCTGATTTCTTTTAAGATTGTTCTTCCTCATCTACCACATTTCATCTATAGATAACTCGCATATAGATAACTCTCTTATAGATGACTCCCCTTGCATACCTCACCTATGGAGAATTCACCTATGCATAATTCACCTATGCATAATTTCTGCGCTTAGAAAAGAACCATCCTTCGGGCAATACTCCCTTCAGATGGTTCTACCATTTTGTATTCGATTATGCAGCTATTTAGTGGTGATGCTAGATCAGAAGAAGTTCATCCAGGTCCAGCACCCTGATTTTGTTTCCAGGCATCTGCTGGATAATCTTGGATTCTTCAAGCTCCAGAAGTTTTCTGCTGAGTGTTTCCGGTGTTGTGCCAAGATAGGATGCAAGATCCTTCTTCTTCATAGGGATCTTTACAATCTCATGGTCTCCGTATCGGTCCAGAGTTTCTGCAATATACATGGCAAGTCTCGTTTCCACTTTTTCAGTAGCAAATCTTGTTGCCTGCTTTTCTGAGGTTTCCAGTCTTTTCGAAAACTCAGAAAGGACCTTCATGGCAATGCTCGGATATTTTAGAAGCAGATCTGACATATCTTCCTGTTTTACCATACAGATTTCTACATCTTCAAGCGCTTCTGCATAGGACTCATGAACTCCTTCACTGAACAGTGCAAGCTCCCCTGTGAATTCTCCTGGTGTCAGGATTCTTTGAATCTGGTCTTTTCCAGCTTCTGACATTCTATAGATTTTAATCTTTCCTTTGCTCAGAATATAGAGTGCATTGGAAGGTTCCTGTGCTCTATAGATGGTTTCACCCTTTTTGAATTTCACAGCTCGGGTCAATGCTGAAATTTCCACCATCTGATCTTCAGTGAGATGATTAAAAATCGGAACCAGTGAGATACAATGGTCATGGGTCAGCTCACCGTATGCGCTGCAGGTCTTTTTATTCTCTGTTTTTTCCATCATAATCCTCCTGATCCACTCTATTTATACATTACATAATCTTTCTTATGTGATAACTTATCCTGATTCTGTTGTGTTTTTACACGATTATTCTTTCATGCTGAGAACCGCATAGCCTAAATTCATGATCTTGCGGCTTAGGTCCTTCGGTGTCACTTCTTCTTCATTATAGCTTATTTTCACTTTACTGGAGTTGAAAAGTACAGTGGACGTATCCACTCCCTCTGTTTTTCCAAGTACCGTTTCAATCTTCTTTACACATGTTGGGCAAGTCAGCTGTTCCAGCTGCATAACTAATTTCTTCATTTCTTTTTCCTCCATTTATATGTTTTCTGTCTTTATCATAGTTGAAATACGTTCAGGATACCTTGATATCAATCAAGTTTTCCGATAGATCTTCTTCTTGTGGCATGATATTTTTTCTCTTGAACTTCACCAGTCTCATGGCATTCAGGATGACCAGGATGACACTGGCTTCATGGATGAACATCCCTTCTGCAAGATGGATCCTTCCAGTCAGAACGCCTAGGAGTAATAGTGCAACGATACTTACAGCAAACCATATATTCTGCTTCATGTTATTCACTGTAGCCTTGGCTAGACTGTATGCATGGGTAAGCTGCCTGAAGTTGTCTCCAAGAAGGACCAGATTGGCTGTTTCAAGCGCTACATCCGTACCTCCATCTCCCATGGCAAGACCGATGTCTGCAGTGGCTATGGCTGGTGCATCATTGATTCCGTCTCCTGCCATAAGTACAACATGACCCTCCTTTTTCAGTTTTTCAATGAAATCAAGTTTATCCTTCGGCAGAAGCTCCGCATGATATTCATCCAGCTGAAGCTCACTGGCTACTAGTTCTGCGGTATGACGGTTGTCTCCTGTCAGCATGATGATCTTTCTGATTCCTGAAGCTCTAAGCTCTTTTAGTGACGCAAATGCATCTTCTCTGATCTGGTCTCTGATCATAAACAGTCCAACTATAATGTGATCCACTGCAGTGAAGACTACTGTGTTTCCAAGTTTCTCTCCCCGGACAGCTTCCTTTTCCACTTCACTATCTATTTCAACGCCATGTTCTTCCATAAGCTTTCGATTTCCTGCAATGATGGTCTTTTCTTCAAATTTAGCTGAAATACCTCTTCCTTTTTCAACCATAAGCTCTTCCGGCTTACTGTCAATTAGGATGTTTCTTTTGCTCGCCTCTTTCACAATGGTCTGGCCTAAATGATGTTCTGATGCGTTCTCCACAGTGGCTGTCAGTCTTAAAAGCTCATCATCTTTCATGCCGTGAAATGCATGAATTTCAGATACTTCAGGTCTTCCCTTTGTCAGTGTTCCCGTCTTGTCAAAAACCAATGTGTCCACTTTGGACAGTCTGTCCATGACTTCTCCACCCTTGACAAGAACCCCGTTTTTCGCTCCATTTCCGATTCCTGCAACATTGGATACTGGAGCTCCTATGACCAGGGCTCCTGGGCAGGCAACGACTAAGAAGGTGATGGAGATATGCAGGTCTCTTGTAATGAGATAGACAAGGACCGAAAGGACTACAACAGCAGGTGTATAGATCTGGGCAAACTTGTCCAGAAATCTGGCTGCCTTTGATTTGGCTTCCTGTGCTTCTTCCACAAGTTCGATGATCTTTGAAAATGTGGTATCTTCTCCCACTTTCTCTGCAATCATTTCGAGATATCCATGATCAAGAAGACTTCCGCTGAACACCTTGTCTCCTTTTCCCTTTGTCACCGGTACGGATTCTCCTGTAATGGCGGCTTCATTGATGGACGCTTCCCCTGAAAGGATTGTTCCATCCACGGCTACTTTCCCTCCTGATTTTATGATGATGGTTTCTCCTTCTTCAATATCATCCACTGATACCAGAAGCTTTTCTCCATTTCTTAAAACCACAGCTTCCTGTGGTGCCATATCCAGCAGATTCTTTAAAGAAGATCTGGTCTTCTCAAGTGTTCTTGCCTCAAGATAGGCTCCGAAGAGAAACAGGAATGTAACCACAGAGGATTCCATGTACTCCTGTATGTAGAGCGCTCCTACAACGGCGATGATGACCAGGAGCTCAATGGAAAATGCTTTCATCCTTAAGCTCTGGAACGCCTTCATCCCAATTGGAATACTGGCGATGATTGTTGCCAGTATAAGTGCTCCGTTTCGATAGACCTCAATGTCCATTCTCCCGAAAATAAATCCTGCGACAATCAGGATGAATGAAATGGCTGTGATGTGATTTTTATGTTTCATGATAACGCTCATTATTTTGTCCTCCTACTTTCTTTATTGTCTTCATTGTAGGAGATTTGAGGACTACTCTCCTTGATATGCATCAAGTTATGAGCGATAAATCATGAAAACAAAGCCTAATCTGACTTTTTTCTTTACATACGAACGTCTCGGACTGTACTATCAGTAATTCAGTTTTCTAAGATAACTTCTCTATCTGTAAAAGTAAATAAATATATAGTATACTCTAAATAATGTTAATAAATTGACACTCAAATCACTTACCGATATCCTATACTATTCTAAAATCAGTAATATGAGGGGGCATGAAATGAAAAGACTACTGTCGATTATCTTATTGTCAGTAATCACTCTATCCCTATTTGGCTGCCGAAATGAGATCTCCTACGCAGCCTATAATGACTTCATCACTAAACTTGAAGAAATGGATTTTACCGTAATTTCAGAAGATGTGGATGAAGATATACTTCAAGGTGAGCGCAAATGGCTGACGATCAACGAAACAGAAAATATATCTGTCTATTTTTACGAGAATAATGCAAAGATGGAAAAAGATGCCTCTTACATAGATGCTGGAGGAACAAGTTATAGCAATGGTAAAGATTCTGTTGAAATCAGTTGGGTTTCTTTCCCTCATTTCTACAAGACTGAAAATATCATTGTTCTGTATGTCGGGGAAGACACTGAGCTCATACATGCGCTTGAAGAAATTATAGGGGATCAGTTTGCAGGGTATACAGAATAAACCCTTTAATTTGATAAATAGGTCATAATCCAAATAAGACGCTACAATTCTATGAATATGATGGAGGGATCATTATGTGGATAATTTTAGGCATACTTGCTGTTATCGCCACTTTTACAAATCTCTATCTGTATAAAACAGGTCGAGATTATAGACTTGCCATGGCACTGGGACTGTCATTTACTGCATTGACGCTTACTGCAGAATACAGCCTTGTATCCGATTGGGTGAAA
>CAZXUT010000071.1:0-14394 GCA_964643785.1 uncultured Proteiniclasticum sp. | reverse complement strand
GAAAAAATATCCACTTATTTTAGATTGCGATCCAGGCGTTGATGATGTATTTGCGATTCTCCTGGCACATAGAAAACCGGAGATTGATCTTAAAGCCATCTGTACAGTTTCAGGAAATGTCGGTATCGAAATGACAACATATAATGCCCGACTTGTAGCTGGTCTTTTGGAAGCCGACTGCATCATCGCAAAAGGTGCACCTAAGCCACTGAGTAAGGATGCACCACCTATAGGCACTGTTCATGGAAAAGACGGATTGGGTGGTCATGCTCATATGTTCGGGTCAGAGAGACTTCTACCTTTAAGTGAGATGAATGCATTAGATACATATAGAAAGATACTGACGGAAAGCGAGGAACCTGTGTATATTGCGGCTGTGGGACCTCTCACAAACCTTGCACTTCTCTTTCTGGCTTATCCGGAACTGAAATCCAAAATTGCAGCTGTAAGCATCATGGGTGGTGCGATAAAGATGGGAAATATCACACCATATAGTGAATTTAACTTCTTTAAGGACCCGGAAGCTGCAGACATTGTCATGAAAAGCGGTGTAGAACTATTGATGTGTAGCCTTAATGTGACACAGAAGGCGACTCTTACTGAAAATGAGATTCGTACCATGAGCGGATTTCATGATGAATTCACAGATTTCAGTATGAAAATCCTATCCTCTTATGTTGCTGAGGATACAGCAATACATGACCCTTGTGCAATTCTTGCCCTTACAGATCCTGATATGTTTCAGTACAAGGATCTGTATGTGGAAATCGACACAAGAGAAGGGATTACTCAAGGAATGAGTTTTGTGGATGCAAAAAGAAATGCTTTAGAAAAACCGAATTGCAGAGTGTTCTATGATATGGATAGCTCATTTTTCAGAAAGTCGATTCTCGATGCCTTAAAACTGCCTTAAAACTGGAAGAATAGTAGAACAGGTAAATTAGTAATATGCTTCGCTTTGAGTTATACTCATTTTTGATGAATGCTATTGATTGTGCTCATCACTGAATGCAAGATAGACGAAATCATAGGGGTTAAGGAATCTCTGATGAGTTTCAAAGGAATTATCATCAACTATGTAGTGACATGAAGCTTACATGGATGAGGCTTATCAACTAAAGAAGGAGAGAATTGGAATGGATGGTAAATCAAGAAATAATATTAAGATAGGTACAAAAGTTAAAGTTGTTCAAAAACAGGATCAGCGCACTGGTAAATTAACAGAAGGTGTAGTAGCAAAGATTCTTACAAACGCTGCTACTCATCCGCATGGCATTAAAGTGATGCTAGAGACTGGGATTGTTGGCAGAGTTCAGGAAGTCCAATTATAGAAACAGAAATAGGGTTGGCCGGAGATTGATTATCTCTGGCTTTTTGTTTTTTGCACTATAGAAATTCGACCCAATAATGAATATTGGTCTCAAAACAGCCATGCAGATTTCCTGCGGTTCTAATTAATTCATATTAAATTCACATTACAAAATGTAATATATAGTTGACAAAAAGTAATGTAATAATTATAATGTGAGTGTAAGGAGATGATGCTTCTTGAAGAACAAGAAAATGAAGATTGCAAGAATTGAGGCTGATGTATCACAGGAACAGTTGGCTGAGATTGTCGGTGTCACGAGGCAGACAATCAATCTGATCGAGTCAGGCAACTACAACCCGAGCCTGAAGCTATGCATTGATATATGCAAGGCTCTTGATAGAACATTAAATGATTTATTTTGGGAGGAATGAAAAATGAATACTGAGAAGATTGTCAAAGAAGCAAAAATGATCATGCTCGTATGTCTGACTATCGGAATAATGCTCCTTGGAGCTGGAATACTTTTCAGTTTCATCGATGTAAGTTATATACCAAATCCTAGAGCACTTGTTGGACTGTCCTTTATACCGCTGAGTACAGCATTCGTCTATTATCTGAAGTACACAAAAATCAGGAATAGCCCACAGAAAATGAAGAAAATCATTATCCAGGAAAGTGATGAAAGGCTTGTTGCTTTAAAGAATGAAGCAGACGCAAAAGCCTTGAAAATTATTCAAGGGTTAATTTTCCTAGGATATATGGGTTACACATTGATGGTGCCGGAAGATATTTTCGAGTCTGCCGGATGGTGGATCTTAATGGTGCTCACGCTTGTTGCTATTTCAATTCAAGGTTTTATGAACAGCTGAGCAGTCATAGAGAAAAAGGACAGCATAGAATAATTTGAGAAAAAGTAGAAGCACTTGATCTAATTCTTCTGTAGCAAGGAGTCAATTACGTGGTACAGTTAATAAGAAAGTAGCAAGTGAATAAGCAGTTGTAACAAATGATGAATGATAATAGGAGTGTGAATAATGGATAATGAGAATGACCAGACTTTAAGCGAAGTCTGCGAACCAATGAACGAAAAGGCATGGAATGATCTTGCCTACGAAGCATGGATCACAAAATATGGTATACCCCAGGAAGTTGCAGCCAGGATAAGGACGAATCCCGAAAAGTATCTTGCAATCCTTCTAGAAAAGTTTGGTGATGTGAAGAACAAGAAGATCGCCAATCTTATGGGTTCCAATGGAATGAAGGCGGTGGCTCTTGCTTTTCTAGGTGCCCAGGCAACAGTCTTTGACTTCTCCAGCGGAAACAAGAAGTATGCGGAAGAACTTGCAGAATATGCGCAGGTATATATTCGATATGTCCTGGGAAATGTGATCTCTCTGCCGGAAGAAGAAGTGACAGGAGACTATGATATCGCATTTGCGGAAATGGGTATTCTACATTATTTCGCCGATCTTGAACCTCTATTCAAGGCAGCGTTTGGTCTGCTAAAGCCTGGTGGAATGTTTGTCCTTAGAGATTTCCATCCTGTATCCACCAAACTGATCAGTTCGCGTGGAACGACTGCGAAAATCAGAAAGCATAAGGTCGACGGTGATTATTTCGATACTTCATTGATCGAAAGCAAAATCGCCTACGGTAAATACCTGCCGGAAATGGAGACGCAGAAGGTACTACTCAGAAAATGGAACCTTGGTGAAATCATCACAGCCGTAGCAAAGAGCGGATTCATCATCGAAAGCCTCGATGAAGAGCCGAACTTCTCCAGTGACGAATATGATAAAGGCATTCCAAAGACATTTACATTGATGGCTAGAAAGCAGTAAATCAGATTTTTATACAAAAACACAAGAACCAATGCTTGAGGAATGACCTCATAAAGCAATTGGTTCTTTTTTTACTTTCAAGTCCTTGAGGAGGTGCTCATGGCTCTGAGGATACTCTATTTAAACGAAGCAGCGGGTGTTTTCCTTCAAAGTTTGTACAATCCGGCTTCATTAGAGGTTCACTTTTTTCAATTATACTGAATATTCATTTAAGAGTATTTATAAAAGACCGGAATTTAATTTCATGTCGTTGTTATATAGGGTACTCAGCCATACCTAGGGATAGAATGGTTCAGGATGAGACTTAGAAGTAGGAGTTTATGAGTTTTTATGCCAAGAAGATTTTGGATTTTGACAGATCCATCCGCATGAACCAGGCAGATGAAGCGGTGTGAGTCTGCAAGTAGGACTGAAACAGGAGGTGAGCCATGAGTACTGATATGATCATTGTATTTGTAATACTATTTGCCGCAGTGATTATGTTCTCCATGGCAAAAATAAGAAATGATATAGCATCTATTGTCATCATGCTTTCATTGGCATGGACAGGTGTCCTATCTTTAGAACAGGCTTTCTCGGGATTCTCATCCAATGCTGTAATTGCAATCATGGGTGTCATGATCATCGGTTATGGAATAGAAAAAACGGGAATCATGGATAGCTTAGCTCAGGCCATCATGAAAAAAACTGGAACCAAAGAAAATGTAGTAGTTGCCACTGTAATGATCGTCACAGGAATTATTTCATCTTTCATGCAAAATATCGGCTCTGTTGCACTACTGCTGCCTGCAGTAAAGAAAATTGCCAATAAATCGGGCATCAGCCATAAAAGACTGATCATGCCTCTGGCATTTTCTGGAATTCTTGGAGGGACCATCACCATGGTCGCTTCCGGACCGCTGATCATTTTGAACGATCTTCTTGCAGATGGGGGATATGAGGGCTTCGGGATGTTCAGTGTAACACCCATAGGGCTTAGCCTTCTTCTGGCTGGTACGGTGTATTTTTTCTTTTTTTCAAAGATTGTACTGCCTGAGGGGAAGAAAGAATCCAGTTATAGAGAAGATGAGCTTCTTGACATCTATAATCTGCCTAGGAAGATTCATGAAGTTGATATAGAAAAAAGCAGTGAACTGATCGGAAAGACAATAGAAGAGCTTGAAATATGGAAAAAATATGGGGTTCATATTCTGGCTCTTTATGATTCAGGAAGCAGAATCTATATTCCCTGGCGAAAAACCACCTTCAAAAAAGGCCAGACTTTAGCCGTATTCGGGGAAGAGGACCAGATCGAGAAGTTCTTCCATTCGTTTCATTTAATACCCAAAGGTAAACTGATTATGTTCAAAGAACTTGGAGATGATAAAGAGGCTGGTTTTGCTGAAATTATACTGCCCCCAGATTCAGATCTGAAAGGGAAGACCGCGGAAGAGATCGCACTGCGAAAAAATTATAAGATAGAACCAATAATATATATCAATAACGATGGAGAGAGGCTCAATTATATGGATTGGGAGATGAAGCCTGGACTTAAGGTCATCGTTTTTGGAAGATGGGAAGATCTTACTAGTCTTAAGGAGTCAAAAGACTTTGTTGTAATCACTCAGGTCAAGCCTTCTGGTGAAAATGCAAGGGCTGATAAAAAGATTCACGCCATGGTGATTCTGACAATGAGCATCGTAGCGATTCTTATAGGCGTTCCGTTGCCTCTGAGCTTTCTGAGTGCAGCGGTTCTGATGCTGCTGACCAAAGTGATCTACAAGGAAGAAATCTATGAAGCAATTGACTGGAAGACGGTCTTTCTCCTCGCTGGACTTATACCACTTGGGATTGCCTTTGAACAGACCGGAGCTGCAGCGCTTGTAGCGGAGGCAATCATAAGCGTCGTCGAATCATGGCATGTCCTGTTTATACTATTGGTGATAGGAATAATCACATCTTTCTTTTCATTATTCATGTCAAATGTCGCCGCAACTGTATTACTGGTTCCTCTGATCCTGATCATGGGTGATAGTTTCGGCATCGATCCAAGAGGTCTGGCACTGCTGGTGGCAGTAGCTGCATCAAACTCATTTATACTGCCTACACATCAGGTGAATGCCTATGTCATGGGGGTGGGTAATTTCAACAATTCAGACTTTATGAAAGCTGGGGGAATTATGAGTGTTATCTTCCTTCTAGTATCGTCAGTGCTTGTTTATTTTTTCTATATTTAATAGTTTTTTAAGGGAGGACTAAAATGGATTTCTTAATACTTGTACGATGGTCGCCTTATGTAGCAGGTGCTCTGATCGGACTTTTAAATGTTGGCTCCATGCTGGTTTCAAAAAAACCACTAGGTGCTTCAACCAGTTACATGAAGATTGGTGGAATGATTTACGGTTTATTCAATAAGAAAAAAGTCGAAAAAAATGAGTACTATAATAAGAACGAATTAAAACTTGATTGGGGCATTATGCTGATCATCGGAATCATTCTTGGTGCCTTTTTATCGGCACAGCTCTCAGGAAGTTTCAACCTTACTACGGTTCCGACTATGTGGGCAAAAGAAGTTTCAGACAGTGCTTTGATAAGATTCATTGCCTCGGTTGCAGGGGGAATATTTCTTGGAGTAGGTGCAAGGTGGGCAAATGGATGCACCAGTGGTCATGGGATAACAGGCACAAGTCAGTTGTCAGCAATAAGCTGGGTGGCATCAGTGGCTTTCTTCATTGGTGGAATAGCTGCTGCTTTCATTATTTATGGATTATAGAGGTGATATAGATGACAAAAAAAAGCAATAAATTAATACTAGGTCTTGTGACGGGAATCCTATTCGGATTCTTCCTTCAGAAGGGTGGAGCAACGGATTATGATGTCCTCATGGGACAATTGAGACTTACAGATTTTACAGTACTGAAAATAATCCTCACAGCCATCGTTGTATCCATGCTTGGAGTGAGTTATTTCTATCCGAAGGGTATGGTCACTGTAAAGACAAAGCCAGGATCCATTAAAAATGCGATCATCGGAGGGCTTTTCTTTGGTATCGGGTTCGGACTTTTAGGATACTGCCCTGGAACGATCGCTGGAGCAGTAGGAGATGGATATATTGATGCCTTGACAGGTGGGTTGATTGGGATAGTACTGGGTACGGTGATATTTGCAATGATGTACGAAAAGCTGAAAGTAAGTGGTATTCTGACTACGGACAAGTACAGTGAATATAGTCTGTTCCATAAGATATCCGGAAATCCATTCAAGGTGACACTGCCAATAGGAGCAGCACTTATATTAGTGATGTATATTATTGAAAGAACTGGATTATAGAAGATAGAAAGGATAAATATAATTAGACTAAAGCTAATCAGATTAAACTATTAGATTAAAAGAAAGAAGTAAAAACAGAAGAGGCCTTACATCGAACGATGCAAGGCCTCTTCTTCATGAAGATTTATAGAATCATGTCAGACTGAATGATTAGACTCATGCAATCACATCGAAATAATGCCAGTTGATGAGCACACTCATCAGTAAGACCATGATCAATACTGTAGCTGAATAAAAGAACTTGCGACGATTCGAAAGTTCCTGCCCTTTAAACTTCACTGCTAAGAATACTGACAGTACAGATGCTAATGCGATCAGGGTATAGTTCACTAAAATGAGAAAAGGCAAGAGATAAAGAATTGGATTTCATCATTATAATGTAAAGCTTAAAAAAAACTATGCGGAATACAGGTACTGTTATTAAAACAACTGAAAAAACCAAGGAAGTGGATGGGGGTATCTGAGACGGGTATTCACTTGTACAAAGTCAAGCTGACGCTGGTTTTCATTGATAAATATCTGAAAATATCTGAAAATATCTTATAAATTCACATTGAGAATTTATATATGAACGACTTAACAGCCTCAAGTAAGATGTTGAGGTTTTTTTGCGAAATTGATCATAACAGTCAAAAAGAGGAGTCGAAGCAAGTCTATATAAATTTTCATTTAATGTACGATAATAGTAATAGAAAGAACTTTATAATTGGTAAAGGGGAATAGATTATTTTGAAAGAAAATTATCTGAAAAATGAATTGTATGATCTAATGAATAGCGATGCCAGCATTTTTGAATTTATACAATCAGGTTCCTTGGATGGAATCTGGTATTGGGACTTAGAAAACCCTGAATATGAATGGATGAGCGCTAAGTTCTGGGAAACGCTGGGGTTTAATCCAGATGAAAAAAAGCATCTGGTGAGTGAATGGCAGGATATAATTTTCCAAGAAGATCTGAAGCTATCCATTGAGAATTTAGAAAAACACTGTGCAGATCCTGATTATCCATATGATCAGATTGTGAGATACAGACATAAGAATGGATCTACAATCTGGATAAGATGCAGAGGGTTAGCGATAAGAGATGAAAATGGAAAGGTAAAACGAATGCTAGGGTCACATACTGATATAACGGATTTAAAAGAAACAGAAAAAGAAATATCAAGACTGACTAGAGAATATGAGAAAGTATTTAATGGCACGCAAGATGCAATGTTTCTGATAAAAGTCCTAGAACTTGCTGGCTTCTCTTACATTCGAAATAATCTTGCTCATCAGAATAAAACAGGTATACTTCTTGAGCAAATCATGAATAAATCACCTCAAGACTTACTTGGAAAAGAAATGGGGGATCTTGTCGGGCATAATTATCAAAAATGCGTTGACCTCAGAACGAGTATCACATATGAAGAAGAACTAAGCTTACCAGGAGGAAAGCGTATTTGGTTAACAACATTAACACCTATCATGGAATGTGAAAGAGTGTCTCATATTGTCGGATCAGCGACAGACATTACAGAACGAAAAATACTGGAATTGGAACTGAAAAAATATGCAAATTATGATAAATTAACCGGACTGCCTAATCGAAGATTATTTTTTGAAAGATTAGAACGGATTGTTGTAGAAAGTGAAAAAGATAAAAGAAGGTTTGCACTTCTTTTTATCGATTTAGATGGATTTAAAGATATAAATGATCAGTATGGTCATGAAGTCGGAGATGAGGTTTTAATTGCAGTAGGGAAACGGTTACTACAGTGCGTTAATAAAACAGATACAGTAGCACGAATGGGTGGTGATGAATTTACGGTTATTATACGAGATATCGAATACGATAGAAATATAAATGAACTTATTAATGAAATTCATATAGCAATACAAGAAGCTATGAATATAGGTGATATTCAGTGCAACGTTGATTCTTCTATTGGTGTTGCTAGATATCCTGAAAGCGGTAAAGACAGTGAAACATTATTAAGAAATGCTGACTCGTCTATGTATGAAATAAAGAGGAACGGAAAAGGTGGATTTGTTCTTTTTGAAGATGTTTTAGTAAATGAATTGGGGTAAAGAGATGATTAAGATGCAGACGAACCTGGAAGAAATTCAGACACTGATCCAACACTCAACCAAATTTGATAAGATGTATGATCAGGTCAGGATAGTTGATCCAGTAAAGAAAAAAATCATAATTATTAAGGAGGAAAAACTGGAAGAGGTTATTCAAACACATGAAGCATGTTTTGGAATCTGGGGGAAAGGCGAGGTCTGTAAAAACTGCATTTCTATGAGAGCGCACAATGAAAATGATACATTTATTAAAATTGAAACTTCCCTTGATAAAATCATCATGGTTACAGCCATACCTGTAGCAATAGAAGAAAGAGTCGTAGTTGTGGAACTTCTGAAAAACGTTACTAAAAGTATGATTCTAGACGATATAGAATTAACTGAAGGGTTAGAAATAAAAAGACTTCTTGACCAAGCCAATGTAGCGGCAGTGACGGATGAACTGACGCAGATTTATAACAAGAGATATATCATTGAAAGATTACCAGCTTACATCGCAACAGCTCACTTAGAAAATAGACCACTATCGTTCATGATGACAGATATAGACCATTTTAAAAATATCAATGACACATATGGCCATCTGGCAGGGGATTATATACTAAAAGAATTTGCTCAGATATTAAGGGGAAATGCAAGGCAGGACATAGATTGGATTGCAAGATTTGGAGGAGAAGAGTTTATCGTCTGTTTGACAGATACTAATAAAAAACTCGCATTAGCAGTTGCTGAAAGAATGAGAAAATCAATTGAAGAAACAATTTTCAACTACAATGGAGAAGAAATCAGACTAACCTCAAGTTTTGGACTTTGTACTATAAGTAGCGAAGAACTCATGGATTATGAGGTATTGATTCACTGTGCAGATAAAAACTTGTATGAGGCTAAAAAATCAGGGAGAAACAAAGTGATTGGTTAAAAATAGACATTGATATGTCAAAATCTGATTGATCTGCATAAGGTCTACAAAAACCATGATAGTCAGAAGTATATAGCGAACAGAGGATGCTTCACAAGCATTTATCTCAAGGTGCAGTGACAAAAGAATAATCGTAGGCTCTATATGGTGTCGAAGAGGTCTCTGCACTTCTACAGTTAAAATTACCCATAACTCCACTGCACTAGGCATACTTAAGTATAGACTAAGAGCCCCTGGTTCAATGTATTAAGTCAAGTGCTAATCGCATTTGGTCTGATTGGAAGGACGAACAGAAAACTATTAAATGATAAGAGGTAAAGAAGCATTTCTGCTCAGCGTGAGTCAGGAATGCTTTATTTCTGATTTTATGTACACCAAAATAGGATATTACCGTTTTTAGAATTGGGTGAGATGAGCACAATTATAGTAACTAGAGAGATGTTTATCGTTGTCTTTCGATAAAGATAAGTTTATACTGAAATCAAAAATAATAATGTGAAAATTCAATCAATTGTAGTGCGTGCTGGTAGGTCAACTAGCTTTTTGAACTGCGGAACAGGATATGGGATGATTGCCTTATTAATGCGGGGTTCTGAATTTCGGAGTGGGTTGTACACGGCTGAAGACTTGTTTAATTGATCTTCGTCTCGAAGGAGGGTAATAGACATGTTCAAAAAGTATAAAAAACTGATGTCGATCATTCTTGCTACCTTGATGCTCTCCACATCTTTTATCACAGCTACATCGGTCAAAGCCTATGGAGAGTCTACAGATGTTGTCTATGTTGCTTTGGGTGATTCAGTTGCTTTCGGAATGAGTGCCACCGACGGGAAAGGATACACAGATCTTCTGATGACCTATCTTGATGGGAACCCTATGGGGGCTTCGATAGTGTACAAGAACCTGAGTGCACCTGGATTCACTGCAGAAGAGCTGTACAGACAGGTCAAAGATGAAAATTATGCCCAAACCGTTGCAGCTGCAGATGTCATTACGATTAATATTGGAGGAAACAACATTCTTGGAGCAGTCCTTGGACTAGTGAAGAGCCTCTATCCAGATGCTCCAGACACCTTGGATGGATTGAACCAAGCTGTCAATAGTGACCCTTCTCGTATTGCGGCTATTATGGAGAAGCTAAAGGATCCGGCATCCCCTGAAAGTAAGTCGCTGAACTTAGCTCTGATTGCTGGGGTTTCAAGCTTTAGTCTTTATTACCCTCTTCTGATGAAAGAGGTCAGAACACTTGCACCAAATGCTGAAATTTATGTCAATACTCTCTATAGTCCGGTGCAGAAGGAACAGGATCTTAAATTGCTTCTGAATCCTTATATTCATTCAATCAACATCAACATAAGATCCTATCAGTTCAGATACCAGTACAAAGTGGTGGATGTATACAGCGCCTTCAGTTTAACAAGAAAGAATGTGCTGGATTTCAATATCACTGGTTATCCGATCAATGTGGATATCCATCCGAATGATGAAGGACATCTGCTGATCTATAACACATTGAAGTTAAGGCTAAGGACTGCTGGGTCTAAATATTATTACAGGTGATGTAAGAGTGTATATAAGAATTAAGGCTTAGGAAGCTGATACACAAAATAAATTATGAGGGGGGATTTCTGAATAATGATTCTGAAATCCCCCTTTAATATATTAGAGAGGAATAAGCTGATTCCTGAATCTGATAATTTTTTCTATGTAGAAGCAGTTGAAATCAGATGGTTTAAAGAAACAAGAAAGGAGCCGCTGATGTAAATAATCTATCTTATTCAGAAAAACAGAACCTGATTCTTCTTCTCATGATAGATTGACAGAAAATTCAATCATTGATACAATATCATCATAAAATATAGTGATTGACATCAGTTTGCTAGACAGCCCATAGAAAATACTTTCTATGAGCTTTTTTTTCGAAAAAAATGAGTCCTATAATGTCAAGAAAATAGTGCTATAGAGATGACCATGTTTTGAGGGAAACAAGATTATGAGATCAGCAGGATACTACTTTTCTGATGAAGAATTGTAAAAGAATCTGAAATTGATTTCTTATTTCTCTTAAAATCTTAAGAACAGTAGATAGGCTTTCTTGTAAGAAGGGGGTGTTAGTTAAATAACATTGGCATGACGATCAGATGAACCAATCTATATAAGGAATCTCAGGCTTTATCCATGTGGTGATTTTCATACGGATAGTTGACTGATGACCCTGGGTGTTGATCTGTAATGGATTCTACTTGCTAATCTGAAATCGTATAGTTGTATAATTGCATCTTAATCGCGTCACAAGCGTATTATTGCAGGTCTGAAACTGAAAAGCACTACTGACTCACAGCATAATATTGAAAGATAAATAAGTATCAGCATCAGACCAGTCAGTTTTTTGTTGCACCTCTATAGGTAAACAGAACTTTATACTTAAATATCATTCGTCTGGTTAAATACATTATTGAAGGAGTGGAGTATGAAACTAAAAGCTGTTTTAAATGGAAAAGTATATCAGTTCAAGGATATTAAAGACGTTCTTGCAAAAGCAAATGAGCCAAAGTCTGGTGATCGACTTCAGAAAATTGCAGCCAATGATGAAACTGAAAGAGTTGCAGCGAAGATTGTTCTGTCAGAGATGACAGTGGAAGATCTTGTGGAGAATCCCACTGTACCTTATGAGAAGGATGAAGTCACTAGAGTGAACATTGATGGTATGAACAAGAAAACCTACGAAAGTCTTAAAAATACCACCATTGGAAGTTTAAGGGAAAAAATCCTTGACCACAAGACAACAAATGATGATCTCAAAAGAATGTCTAGAGGGATTACAGGAGAAGTTGCTGCAGCTGCAGCCAAAATTATGAGTTCCATGGATCTGGTTTATGGTGCCAGCAAAATACATAAAATCACACGATGCAACACAGAAATAGGACATCCTGGTACATTGTCTTTTCGTATTCAGGCAAACAGTACCACAGATAATCCGGAAACCATCATCATGGGCGTGATGGAAGGGATTTCCTTCGGTTCAGGTGATGCTTGTATAGGAATCAATCCAGTTGAAGATAATTATGAAAGTACAAACCGAATAGCACAGAAGCTTTATGAATTTATCATGAAACATGATATACCTACACAAATTACGGTGTTATCCCATATAACGACTCAAATGGAAGCCATGAGAAAAGGAACACCACTCTCGATGATTTTCCAGTCTATAGCCGGAACGGAGAAGACCAATGACAATTTCGGAGTAACGAAGAAACTGATCCATGAAGCCTATCAGGTTGCATTTGAAAATGGAATCAGCTCAGGTCCTAATCTTCTGTATTTTGAAACAGGGCAGGGATCTGAAGTATCTGTCAATGCAGATGAAGGCGTTGATGAAATGACTCTGGAAGCAAGAACATATGGCTTCGCCAGATATTTTAATCCGTTTATGGTGAATAACGTAACAGGGTTCATCGGGCCGGAAACAATCTATGATGGAAAAGAAATGATTCGTGGTAATCTGGAAGATCATTTCATGGGTAAACTCATGGGTCTTCCAATGGGTATGGCTCCTTGCTTTACGAATCATACACCAATCAACATTGATGATCAGCAGATCGGAACCATGCTCCTGACCATGGCTGGTGCAAACTTCTTCATGGGTATTCCTCATGGAGATGATGTCATGCTTGCCTATCAGGATACAAGTTTTCATGATGATGCATGTCTTCGTGAACTGATGAACAGAAAACCTGCTCCGGAATTTCATAAGTGGATGATGAAAAAAGGTCTGATGGATGAAAATGGAAAACTGACTCCGTCAGCCGGTGATGGTTCTATTTTCTTATAACAAGGGGGTAAGTGGAATGACTGAAGAACAGATTAAAATAATAATTGAAAGGGTTTTGAATTCTATAAATGAGAATACTGATGGAGATCGTAAGCAATCAACAAAAATTGACAGTAAAAAAGAGAGCGTATGGAATGATAAAACAAATATGGAAAAGAGTAGACAGGGGTCAAATAGTGGAGATGAGGATGATGTCATACCTGATATCAGAGAAGATGATTACAGATCCTATCTCGGCATAGAAAACCCAGCCAATGCTGATGAATTCATCCGCATCAAAATGAAGACAGATGCAAGAATGGGGCTAGGTCGAAGTGGGCCAAGGTATAAGACAAGCGCCTATCTGAGAATGCTCGTTGATCACGCCGGAGCATACGATGCAGCGCTGTCGGAAGCGCCAGAAAGTATTGCGGAAGAAAATAATATGTTTCCTACCCAGACCTGTTGTAGTGATAAGGACGAATATCTTTCAAGGCCAGACTTGGGGAGAATGTTTTCTGATGAAATGAAGAAGAACATAGCAGAAAACTGCACGAAGAATGCTGATGTGCAGATTATACTATCAGAAGGACTATCTACCACAGCAATGGAATACAATACCAATGATCTGTTCCCCGCATTGCAGCAGGGATTGAAGATAGAAGGGTTGTCAACAGGCACGCCAATCTATGTCAAATATGCGAGAGTTCCTGCCATGGATGTGATTGCAGAAATTTTAAGCCCAAAGGTCACAATCATGCTCATCGGAGAAAGACCTGGACTTTCCACCTATGCATCCATGAGTGCTTATATGGCTTATAAAGGAAAAGTAGGCATGCCAGAATCCAGTAGAAATGTGATTTCTAATATTCATGAGAACGGAATCAATCCAGCTGAAGCAGGAGCGCATCTTGCAAGTGTTGCTAAAAAGATGATAGAACAGAAAGTTTCAGGAACAGATTTTAAAATGGTATAGAGTGCTTGATAAGAATATGAAATCTCAAGTGCTCATCTTTTCAGTGGATCAGATGACAAATGATGATTACTTATAGAAATCAATAAACTCCAGAAGCTGTGATATGCTCCCTTTATGAAAGACAGTGAAAAAGAAAAACACTGTTAATCTTGA
>CAZXUT010000070.1:0-14660 GCA_964643785.1 uncultured Proteiniclasticum sp. | reverse complement strand
ATTAATATTGAGCGAGAAACAAAGATGAGTGGCAGTATCCATACAAAAGGGGTGCTGACTCTATCAGGTTTCCTCGGCGGTGTCTTTGCACAGAAATTCCCTCTTGGACTTACAGCTCAAGTCACCTTTGAACAGTCCTACGGAGGCGTAGAAGGGGACAGCGCATCCAGTGCTGAGCTTTATGCCATCTTATCCAGCCTTTCAGGTGTTCCACTGACTCAGGCCATTGCAGTGACGGGGTCTGTGGACCAGAGAGGGGAAATCCAGACCATCGGCGGTGTCACTGAAAAGATCGAAGGATTCTTTGATGTCTGTAAAGCAAAAGGCTTCAGTGGAGACCAGGGTGTGATGATTCCGATTCAGAATATGGATAATCTGATGCTGAAGGATGAGGTCATTTCTGCAGTGGAAGAAGGCGTGTTTAAAATTTATGCAGTCAGTACTATTGATGAAGGGATCGAGGTGCTGACGGGAATTCCTTCGGGCAGGAACACAGATGGGGGATTTACTGAAGGAAGTGTGTTTGATCTGGCCAACAGAAAACTGCAGGGCTTTGCAGAAGCGCTGAAGCAGACGAAATAACTTGTGCTGATCAAGCGTGGCCTTAAGCGTTTAACTGAAGTGCTTAGGAAAAGAAGTGCATAAGAAAAAGAGAAGGTTATGCCTTCTCTTTTTCTTATGTAATCAGATTACTCCATTTTTTATATAGTCCTTTGCTTTTTCGATGATCTCCGGATCACCGACCACAAGGATCTTATCATCTTTGATGAAATGGATCTGGGGACCAGGTGTAAGAATCAGCTCCTTGTCTCTTCGGATTCCGATGATGGTGGCACCAGTCTTCTGCCAGAACTTACTGTCTGAGATGGTTTTACCGATGAGATGGGAATCATCGCAGAGTGGAATTTCCACAGGATTCATCGGATTCGTGTTTTTAAGTCTTTCGGAATAGTCGATGATTTTATCGATGATTTCAATGATCTCTGTCTCTATGTCTTTCTTTTTGGAGAGGAGCTCAATGACTTCTTCTCTTAGAGAAGAAATGCTTTCCTTGCTCTGATTGCTCTCCATATATTTATGTGCATTCTTTCTGGACTTGATCAGAACACCACTACCCAAGGTAGCCTGTACCACTTCCATATCTTCTAGAAGAATGACTGCTCTTCGGATGGTTTCAGGAGATACGTTGTATTCTCCCGCCATAGAGGATCTGCCGAATATCTTGGAGCCTTCTTTGAATTCTCCGTTTGCGATTCTTGAAGCGATATCCAGTGCAATCTGCTTATATCTAGCTGTTTTTACTCGTGGGTCTTTATCCATTATCACCACTCCCGGTTGCTTATTATTGATATTATATCATAGGGATCATTGACATAGAGACAGAATTAAAGATATAATCCTACTAACGATTGAATGATTGTTCAATCGTTTAATCGTTAGTGAAGAGGTGTTAAGGGATGAATACAAATAAGTCAGTCATCGAGAAATGTGACTGTGATGTGATCCATGAAGATGTTATGGAACTTGTGAAAGAGAAAATGCCGGATGAAGAGCATCTGCTGGATCTTTCCGAGCTTTTTAAAGTATTCGGAGATTCAACCAGAGTGAAAATCCTGTGGGCACTGGATACCCATGAAATGTGCACCTGTGATATCGCCTTTGCACTGAACATGACCCAGTCCGCTATATCACATCAGCTGAGAATTCTAAAACAGGCGAAGCTTGTTAAAAACAGAAGAGAAGGAAAGATTGTGTATTACAGTCTTGCTGATGATCATGTCAGGACCATTTTTGATCAGGGTATGGAGCATATAAATGAAAACTAGGAGTGGAAACAGATGGAAATGAAGAAAAAGGAGCTGGTGCTGGAAGGGCTTTCCTGTGCCAACTGCTCGGCTAAAATAGAGACTGAAACAAGTGCCTTAGAAGGTGTCACGGCCAGAGTGAATTTCGTCACGAAAACTCTGACCTTGGAGTATGATGCTCTTTACAGAGAAGAAGAACTTCTGGGTAAAGTCACAGGCATCATACATAGTCACGAACCGGACATTGAAATCAGAGATAAAGTGAAAAATGAATCCGAAGCCTTTCTTCTGGAAGGGCTTGGGTGTGCGAACTGCGCCATGAAGATGGAAGATCGGATCGGAAAGATCCAAGGAATTGATGAAGTATCTATTGATTTTGTGACAAAAAAACTCAAGGTGAAATCAGCTGAAGGTAAGCTTTCGACTTCAGAAATTGAAGAGATCAGAAATATTGTCATGGAGATTGAAGCCGGTACGCAGCTGGTTCCTATGAGAAATCAGGAGACCGGGAAGAAAATAAGTGCCACATCTTTATGGAATAATCACAGAGATGACTTAATGAAAATTGGAGCAAGTGCTGTGCTTCTTCTAATAGCCATATTCATGCCCGACGGTGGTATTCTTCAGACCCTGCTTTTTGTAAGTTCCTATGTTCTGGTAGGAGGAGAAATTCTTTTACGTGCATCAAAAAACATACGAAGAGGACAGGTCTTTGATGAGAATTTCCTTATGTCCATCGCCACCATCGGTGCAATTCTTGTAGGAGAGTTCCCGGAAGGGGTAGCGGTTATGCTCTTTTATCAGGTGGGAGAACTATTTCAGGATATTGCAGTGGAAAGGTCAAGAAAAAGCATCAGTGAACTGATGGATATAAGACCTGACTTTGCCAATCTTCTGCGAGGGGATGAAACTGTAAAAGTCTCTCCTGAAGAAGTTAGGGTCGGTGATGTGATTCTGGTGAAGCCCGGAGAAAAGATGCCTCTGGACGGAACGGTTCTGGAAGGCACTTCTGCCATGGATACCTCAGCACTTACTGGAGAATCCATGCCTAGAGAAGTTATGGTGGATAGTGAAGTGCTGGCCGGATTCATCAACAAGAACGGACTTCTGAAAGTTGTGGTCAAGAAATCTTTTGGAGAATCCACAGTCTCGAAGATCCTGGAACTGGTTGAAAATGCTTCTTCAAAAAAAGCACCCACGGAGAATTTCATTACGAAATTCGCTCGTTACTACACACCTTTTGTGGTGGTTTCCGCACTGCTCATTGCGGTGATTCCTCCTCTTGTGACAGGTGGAGCATTTTCAGAATGGATCTATCGTGCGCTTGTATTTCTCGTCATCAGCTGTCCCTGTGCGCTGGTGGTTTCCATCCCTCTGGGATTTTTCGGCGGAATCGGTGGAGCTTCCAGAAAAGGGATTCTCATCAAAGGCGGTAATTATCTCGAAGCCTTGAATGAAGTGGATACTGTTGTTTTTGACAAGACAGGGACCCTGACCAAAGGAAGATTTGAACTGACTGAATCTGAAGTCTTCAATGGATTTACAGAAGAAGAGCTTCTGGAAGCGGCTGCTTATGCGGAGAGTTATTCAAGCCATCCCATAGCTGAATCAATTCTGAAAGCTTATGGAGAAAATATTGATGAGAAGAAAGTTCTAGGCTATGAGGAAATAGCTGGTCATGGAGTTCTTGCACATCTGGAAGGCAAGGAAATCCTTGCAGGAAACCGTAGACTGATGGAAATGAAAAACATTTCCTTCCATGAGGTAGATTCAATCGGGACCACCATCTATGTGGCAGTCAATGGAACTTATGCAGGTCATCTGATTATTTCCGACGAGATCAAACCTGATGCCAAGGAAGCCATCGCATCCCTGAAGGCGCAGGGAATCAAAAGAATCATCATGCTGACAGGAGACCTGAAAGCGGTAGGTGAAAAGATCGGAAAAACCCTCGGTATAGATGAGGTCTATTCTGAACTTCTTCCCCAGGACAAGGTGGAGAAACTTGAAGCGCTTCAGGCGGAAGCAGACAATAAGGGCAAGATCATTTTTGTCGGAGACGGTATCAATGATGCACCTGTCCTTGCCAGAGCAGACATCGGCTTTGCAATGGGTGCTCTGGGCTCTGATGCGGCCATAGAAGCTGCTGATGTGGTGCTCATGACCGATGAACCGAAGAGAATCGGAACCGCCCTGAAGATAGCTAAACGTACCAGAACCATCGTATGGCAGAATATCATTTTCGCACTCGGTGTGAAGGGTATTTTTCTACTTCTAGGTGCCTTCGGTATCGCCACCATGTGGGAAGCGGTATTTGCGGATGTAGGTGTTACGATCATTGCGGTGATCAATGCCATGAGAGCGATGAATACGGATAATTTATAAATAGGGATGAAAAGAACCAGTAAAGCTTCAACTTGATGAAGCCTTACTGGTTTTAAAATGAAACTTGTCTTCTACTTGTTGAGAAGTTTATCTGCTCTTGGTGCTCTTAACATGGAAGCAGAAGGCATATTGGATCCAAGCAGCGGTGTAAGATAATATTTGAACGCCTCAGTGACGTTATTGGCATCCGCGTTTATGAATTCATCAGGCATCAGCTTTGTCTTTGCGGCCACTTCCTTCAGACTGCTCAGTTTATAATCTACAGAATAGTAACCTGTGCGATGGATCGTGATGGAACCATCGACGTTCTGCCAGATGGCGAACTGAGCTGCTTTTTCGCCCACTTCTCTGGCTTCTCTCTGATCCACATCCGAAACACATCCGAGGAAGGACCTCTGGAGATAGCCGAAGGTGTCGGATCGTACTCTGCCGATTTTGAGTTTTTCTTTCACTTCTTTTGTCAGAAGATCACCCAGAGCACCTGTACCTGAGAGGGAGATGTTTCCGTGAGAATCTTTTTCTCTCTTGCCTAGTCTCTCCATGATGGGAACGCCATGCTCGTCGACTATTCCTTCTGATAAAGCCACAACGCATCTTCCGTGCTGATCATAGATTCTTTTCACATCGCTGAGGAAAGTCTCCACCTTGAAAGCACGTTCGGGCAGATAGATGAGATGCGGTCCATCATCAGGATATTTCTGCGCAATGGAGGAGGCTGCTGTGAGAAAGCCTGAATTTCTTCCCATGACTACGCCGATATGTACACCAGGTATAGCACGATTATCCAGATTCAGTCCGATGAAGCTCTGTGCGACAAACTTGGCAGCAGAACCGTATCCTGGGGTATGGTCATTTATCATCAGATCATTGTCGATAGTCTTAGGAATATGGATTGCTCTGAATTCATAATTTGAGCGCTCAGCCTGCTCATTGACGATTCGTACAGTGTCTGCAGAATCATTTCCTCCAATATAGAAGAAGTATCTGACATCATGTGCTTTAAATACTTTGAAGATTTCCTGACAGTATGCTTCATCTGGCTTGTCCCTTGTGGAAAGAAGGGCAGATGAGGGTGTCACTGCAACTCTTTCCAGATTGTTGGTGGTCTCCTGAGTCAGGTCAAGAAAGTCTTCGTTGATGATTCCCCGGACGCCGTTAATGGCACCGTAGACCTTTGTGATCTGTTGGAATTTACGTGACTCCAGAACGACACCGACCAAAGATTCATTGATGACAGCGGTTGGTCCTCCTCCTTGGGCGACCACCACTTTACCTTCCAGTTTCATACAATCCCTTCTTTCAAACTAAATATTTTGAATTTTCTTTTATCATATCATAAGCAAACCTTCAATAAAAATAGGTATTTGATAAAGAAGGTCTATTACACTAATTTTTCTAAAAATTCTTGTCGAGATAAGAATTGATGGTATGATTAGTATAAGTATAAGAGTTTATTAAATAGTTTCTGAAGGAGGGAAATATATGAATCCAACAGTTGGTGCATTCTTCGGATGGGTCATCGTCATCGCCTATACCCTGACCATTCTTAATTATGTGATGAAAGCGGCGAATAAAAAGTGGGGTAAGTCTATTCGTAAGAATAAAACACTGAAAGGTCCCTGGCAGGCGGTTCTGTCTTTTGTCGTCAAGAATCACAAGCTCTTTGGCGTGATTGCAGCATTAGGAATCATTGTCCATTTTTTCATCCAGTATAATCGCTGGGGATATGTCACAAGTGGAGCCATTGCAGCTGGACTCATGTTCTTACAGGCGGGTCTTGGTGGCTACGGCTATCGTATGAAAAAGAGCCGAAAGGGTCTATGGCTCAATATCCATAGAGTCGTTGCGGTACTTCTCTTCTTTGCCATCGCCTATCACCTGATCTACGTCTATCAGAATTATAACTTTTAAAGACATCGAGTATCTGTTTTGGTTAAAAATTGAAAGTGAGCATTGATATATTAATATCAATGCTTGTTTTTAAATCGGAATTCGAGTATAATTATTGAGTATTAGGGAGTAGCTTCTCTTTATCAGAAGACTGATAGAGAGTGTGGACAGTCGTCAAGTACGATGAAAATCCGGTTGTCCAATCGATTTATGAAAGCGAGACTTTTACCAGAAGTTTTTTTGGTGAAGAGTCTTTTTTTATGTCTTTTTATTGAAAAAATAGATGGTCCTGTAAAAATATACTTGCGAGGAGATCAAAATGAAAATTGCTGCCATTATCATCTTTATTATGACCTATGTATTATTGTTGTCGATTCCAAAGCACAGAGCCAAAATCGCAGTCACATCTGCGACTTTATTTGTGGTGCTTGGTATTATTCCTTTTAGAGAGGTTTTCACCATCATCGACTGGAATGTCATTTTCATGATCGCAGGAACCATGGGGCTGGTATCGCTCTTTATCGACTCCAAGATGCCTTCTCTTCTTGCGGACATAATCATAGAAAAGACACCTAATGTCATGTGGGCCATCGTCTCACTGTCGCTTTTTGCGGGTATCATTTCCGCATTTGTAGACAATGTGGCCACGGTGCTGATGGTAGCGCCGGTAGCGCTCACCATCTGCAAAAAACTGGGTGTTTCTCCCATCGCCAGCATCATTTCCATCTCTGTGGCTTCAAATCTTCAAGGAGCAGCGACACTGGTGGGAGATACGACATCCATTCTTCTAGCAGGTCATCTGGATATGAACTTCTTTGATTTCTTTATATACAATGGGAAGATTGGATTGTTTTTCATCGTTCAGGTAGGAGCGATTATGTCCACGCTGGTACTTTTATGGATTTTCAGAAAAGAGAAGCAGCCTGTCACTGCTCTGGATAAGACTGTGGTTACAGACTATTTCCCTTCTATTCTACTGATTTCAATGGTGCTGCTTCTGATTCTCGCTTCCTTTATTCCGAATACGCCAAGAACCATCAACGGACTGATCTGTGTGGGTCTTCTGCTGGTGGGGCTCATAAAAAGCTATGTTGTTAATCGAAATAAAAAGCTGATTAGAAATGCTTTAAGAGAAATCGACTATGTGACGCTGCTGCTTCTTTCAGGTCTGTTTATTGTCGTAGGCGGTATTTCTGCTGTCGGCGTTATTGAGGATATTGCAACGCTTTTCGTGAAGATTTCAGGGGATAACATGTTCCTGGTCTATACGCTTATTGTCTGGTTCTCGGTGCTGATATCAGCATTCATCGACAACATCATCTATACAGCGACGATGCTTCCTGTGGTGGGAGGAATTGCGGCTCTTCTAGGTGGAGATCCGACTGTGCTTTATTTCGGTCTGATCATCGGAGCGACTCTTGGGGGAAATCTTACACCCATCGGCGCTTCTGCCAATATTGCCGGAATCGGTATTCTGACGAAGCAGGGATACACAGTCACTACGAAGGATTTCACAAGAATCGGTGTACCTTTCACGCTGATTGCAGTATTGACCGGATATATCCTGACCTGGGTGATCTTCGCATAAGTACGTGTCTGATTCATGAAAACCAATTAAATATCTGATAGTAAAAAGAGCTGTTCAATTATGAGCAGCTCTTCTTCTCATTACGTCTCATTCCATCTGATTATATCTCAAGTTTCTCTCCATAAGTTTTCAGCACTCTTAAGCATCGGAGCGTATTAAAGCGTCCACGCCTTCCTTCTTCAAGAGGGAAGTGCAGAGTGCCTGAATAGGTAGGCCCTTTTGGAAATGTTCCATCTTTCAGCTCTTTTTCTTTCAGAAGAAGAAGTGCTTCTTTCATGCGCTCATCATAGGGATGTCCTGCATCCGCAAAATAGTAGAGCGCTCTGTGAATATCGTATTTCCAACGAGTAGGAAAGGCTAAGAGGAGGAATTTATTGTCGATGACTTCTCCAGTTTTATCCGATCTGAAAAGATGATGCATGAGGAGAAATTCGGACGCTTTCGTAACAGAAGACTCCACATCTTTCAGTCTGTAAGTATATCCTCTGCGTGTGTATTCAAGGAAGCCTTCCAGTACACTGATTGTGGAGTGCATAGAGCTGTGATGGACAATATTTCGATTGAATCTGCAGTTATAACCGCCATCAGGAAGGCTGGAAGAGAGAAGCTGATCTATTAAAGGCATCAGAAGGGTCTCTTCCACACCGAAATAGCAGGCGAAGGTGAGATACATTCCATTGACACAGAGATCGCTCTTCTCGTCGCTGCTGATGGCAATACCACCATCCAGCGCTCTATGCTCCAGAAGAATATTTCTTGCCGGAATCAGTGCCTTTTCGGTATCTCGAGGGATTTCAAGATAGCGAAGATCAAGTAAAGTGTAGTGGGTGCTGGTCCATTTTCCGACATAGTGACTCTGTCCGAAGCTACCGTCTTCATGCTGCACGTCAAAAAATCTTTTCCCGACACCGGAAATAAGGGTCTCTTTCTGAAGGCTTCTCATGTCCTCCTCGTTTTCCTCCAGGAGGTATTTGCGTGTCTGGAATGCGATGGAAGGATCTCCAGTGAGAAGAAATTCTTTCACATTTTCTTTCAGCTCAAATTTTCTCACCATCTAGTTCTCCTTTTCTTTTAGGGCATAGATTTTTCCTTTGAAATCTACGATATAGAATTCACCCATAGTGTCCAGTCCGAAAGAAGAGATCATAAGATCCGTGTCAAGAAGCTCATGGTTTATAGCGTCATTGTTCTTATCCAGCCAGAGCGCCCAGATGGTTCCGGATATGAAATCACCATAGAGGTACGCTCCTCGAAGGCTTTCTATCTCACGGCCGTAATAGGTGAATCCACCTGTGATGGAGCGTCCTTCCGAATGCGGATACTCATATACAGGTAGAATATGATTCTCTGGAATATCCTGATTATTGTAGGCTTGGCTTCCCTCGAAGCGGTTCCAGCCATAATTGCCTCCTGAAACGATCAGGTCGATTTCTTCAATTTCTCCCTGACCCACATCAGCTGCGATGAGATGGTCACGACCTTCATCAAAGCTGAATTTCCATGGATTACGAAGACCATAGGCAAATATTTCTGGCAAAGCTTCCTCGTCTTGTTCAAGGAAAGGATTGTCTGTAGGGATGAGATAGGGGCCGATATCCGTGTCCACATCGATTCGGAGGATCTTTCCAAGATAGCTCATGAGATTCTGTGCTTCATCCCCAGGATCTCCACTGGAACCACCATCACCTGAAGAAATATAGAGGTAACCATCTGGACCGAACAGGAGAGTTCCGCCATTATGATTGCTGTAGGGTTGTACAAATGTGAGAAGAATCTTCTCTGTTGTGAAATCCACTGTTTCCCGATCTGAACTTGTTAACCTTGAAATCACCGTCTGACCATCCTTGGTATAGTTCACAAAAAGGTATCCATTTTCTTCATAGTCTGGATGAAATGCCAGTCCAAGAAGCCCCATTTCCTGACCTTCAGTATCCACAATTTCTGTAAGATCCAGGAACAGGATTTTTTCTGCAGTGTCATCTTTGCCTGAGATGAAATAGACGGATCCACCTCGCTCCACCACATAGACTCTGTTCTCTTCTACTCCATTACTGATCAGTGCAAGGGGTTCAATGAAGGAAATATCGGGGAATGGACTATATGCTTCATAGCTGAGAGGGCTGAATACGTCCGGAACCTGAAAAGGGTCTTCCTCTTCTTCAGTTTCTGTCGGCGGAACTTCTTCATCCGATTCTTCTGCCACGGGAGTTTCCTCCTGAGGATTCTCCTGGACAGGATCGGAAGGTTCTGGCTTGTCGGGAGAGTTTATATTGCAGGCAGTGAGTAGAAGAGCCAATAAGAGGACAAGCAGCTTCTTCATTTCTTTCAACTCCTTTATGAAAGATTGGAATATTCTGACAGTAATTGTTTATTCTGATTGTAGCAAAGGAAGAGGATGTTGTAAAATCAAAATAAATAGAAAGCATCAGCTGCAATTTAAAGATATTTCTGAGATTTTTATCTTCTGAAGCATACAGAATTCATGGTTATTATAGACTGATTATGCTAAAATTCTGTATATAGATGTATAAACATGCAATGTTTATAATAAACAACAATTTGAAGAGGGGTGCAGCATCATGAGTGAAAAATCGGGAATCACCATTTCTAAAAAATCATTTCTATCCTCCGTCACGATTCTTGGAATCTTGATTGTTCTTGCAGGAATCCTCACAAGAATCATTCCTGCCGGGGTATATGAGCGCATCATGGTCGATGGAAGAGAATCTGTTTTGCCCGAGTCTTTCGAATTCATCGGGAAGGTGGATTATCCGGTCTTCAGATGGATTACAGCACCGGTAGAAGTTCTGTTCGGACCGGATGCGGTGACCATCATCGTCATCATCCTCTTCATACTTCTGATCGGATCCTCTTTCAGGGTTCTGGATAGAAGTGGTATTTTAAGATACATCATGGAATCCATCGTGAAACGCTTTGAAAAAAGAAAGTATCTTCTCATGGGTATCCTCATCCTGTTCTTCATGCTGTTCGGTTCCCTCTTCGGAATTTTTGAGGAGCTCATTGTGCTTGTGCCCATGGCTGTGACCTTATCCTATTCTTTGGGGTGGGACTCTTTAGTAGGCCTTGGTATCAGTGCCATGGCATCAGGTTTCGGTTTTGCTGCGGCGATCTTTAATCCATTTACTTTAGGCGTTGCTCAGACCCTGGCGGATCTTCCTGCCTATTCGGGAACTGGGTATCGTGTCCTGATTTTTATCACCATATATCTGGTTCTTTATGGATTCCTCTATTTCTACGCAAGGAGAATTGAAAAGAGACCTTCTGCATCACCGGTCTATCAGGAAGACCGTGCAGTGAAAAGCAGATTTTCCTTTGAAGGAAAAGAAACACTATTGGGCAACGATAAGTTGAAAAAAGCTGTGAAGATTTATACAATGTTCATGGGACTTATGGTGCTGACGATACTGCTGGGCTTTTTCATTCCGGTTTTGTCTCAGATCACTCTACCCTTAGTGGCGGTGATCTTTCTCATAGCGGGAATCCTTGGTGGCGTCTTAAGCGAATACGGGACTTTGGATGATCTTCTAAGGGATCTTCTGAAAGGTCTTATGTCCATGCTTCCTGCAGTTGTGCTGATCCTTATGGCCATGAGCATTAAGCACATCATGACGGAAGGGAAAGTCATGGACAGTATCCTCTATTATGCATCAGGATACATGGAAGGACTTAGTCCGAATCTGGGCGTTCTGGGGCTATATCTTCTCATACTGGTTCTGGACTTCTTCATCGGGTCCGGTTCAGCCAAAGCATTCCTTGTCATGCCGGTGGTGCTTCCTTTGACGGATCTGGTAGGCATTACACGGCAGACCACCATTCTGGCATTCTGTTTCGGAGACGGATTCAGTAATCTTCTGTTTCCGACGAACCCCACGCTGATGATTGCCTTGGGGCTTACTGTTGTGAGCTACCCGAAATGGATCAGGTGGTCCATTAAGGTTCAGGCGCTGGTGTTTCTTATCACTTTAGGATTTCTTTTCCTTGCGAATTCTTTCGGATATGGACCGTTTTAGGAGGATATGAAATGATTGAAAAAACTTCAGCAGCGGAACATCTGATGGAAGCGCTGACTTACAGAACAATCTCCAATGCACAAGAGAGTCTTACTGATTTCAATGAATATAGAGCCTTTCTTGATTTTCTTGAAAGAACCTATCCGAGAGTGCATGAAAGAATGGATAGAAAAATGATCAATGACTATAGTCCGGTGTATCATCTGAAGGCACTCCATCCGAAGAATCCACCAGTTCTTCTTCTTGGTCATTATGATGTGGTTCCGGTGGAAGACAATACAAGCATAGATTGGGATAAAGACCCCTTCGGTGGGGAGATTCTGGAGAACTATATCTACGGCAGAGGCGCACTGGATGACAAGGATCAGGTGATTTCCATCATGGAAGCACTGGAAGCGCTTATTGAAAAAGGCTATGAGCCAAAGCAGGATATTTTCGTTGCCTTCGGTTTTGATGAAGAAATCGGAGGAGAAAAAGGAGCCAAAGCCATCGCACAGTATTTCAGAGATGAAAACCTTGTTTTTGACCTGATTCTGGATGAAGGTGGAGCTGTAGTGGTGGACACAGTGGAAGGAGTCACTAAGCCGCTAGCCCTCATCGGCGTGGCGGAAAAAGGATCCTCCATGATAAAAATCACGGCATTCGGGGATGGAGGACATTCCTCCATGCCAAAGAAAGGATCTGCAATTGAAGTTTTATCTAGAGCGGTGATGAATCTGACGAAGAATCTGGTGAAACCGAGGCTGACGTCGCCTGTGAGAGAAATGTTTCATGGCATGGCACCTTACATGGGTGCAAAAGGGATCCTGTTAAAACACGCAGACATTACATTTTCACTTCTTGCAAAAGTGCTGTCAGCAAATCCCACCATGAATTCAATGATAAGGACCACCATGGCACCAACCATAGCCAAAGCGGGTTCTGCGCTGAATGTAATGCCACAGGAAGCGTCGGTCTATATGAATGTGAGACTTCTTCCTGGAGATCTCTTTCAGGAGATCCTGAAGCATATGAAACTGGTGAATAAAGATCTGGATCTCAAATATGAAGTTCTTGTGAAAGAAGAAGCTTCCATGGTTTCACCCCATGATTCAGAGGCGTTTGAAAGCCTGGAGAAGATTATTCTCAAAATCTATCCGGATGTGAAAGTACTTCCATATCTTATGGCTGGAGGATCAGATTCCAGAAAATATGAAGGTCTTTCAGAAAATATTCTTCGCTTCAGCTGCATCAGGATGACCAATGAAGACCTGGATTCATTACACTCCACCAATGAAAGAATAAATATAGATAATTTTATGGGTATGATCCGTTTCTACGATGAACTTCTAAGATCGTATGAAATCTGATAGAAGATCGTGAGAGGAAAGTGAGCGGATAGATTGTACTACTTTTATGAATCATAAAAAAAGGCTCTGTATGAAATCTATGTTGAAAATGGAATACTTTCATGAAATTCAGTATGATGTAAGTATATAAACATGGACAAGGTATCCTTACTGGACTAATTGAATCTATAAAGAAAGATATACATGCTTCAGATTATGCACAAAAAGAAGAGCTACTAAAGAAAGGGGTTCTACACGATGATATTTTTATCTATCATTCTCATTGGCATTGGATTAACCATGTTTTTCAAAACAGATGTATTTTGGGAAATCACAGAATCATGGAAATCGAACAGTTCATCTGGTCCATCGGACTTATACGAATTTGATATTAAATTTGGTGGGGTAATGTTTTTCCTCGTAGGTTCAGCAGGTCTAGTCGCTGTAATGTTTTTTGAAGGATGAAGGAAAATATGTGAGTACAGAAGGGATTTATTTTTAATCCCTTTTATAATGCCTGAATTTCAACACTATTCACAAACAGAGCCTAAAAAAAAGACCTCCATTGTGTTCAAGATTAATTTGAACAACTGGAGGTCTTTACTTAGTATTATTTGTTTGAGAATTTTCTTAGAAAAGCATCTTTTCTTTCAATCAGAGAATCCATTTCATTCTTTAACAGGCTGTCTTTGTGATGACCGGCTTCCATGAAGAACATGGAGAGTCCTCCTGGTCCCACGTGGGTGCCTACTGCAACGCCCATCTGCATCATGTAGATGTCGCCTTTAAAGGAAGTCTCTTCCAGAAATTTGGTTTTCAGATTATCGGCATAGCTTTTGTCTGTTGTGTAACCGATGATGATGAAATCCGTAAGGGCTTCATCATTTCTTTTCTTGAATTCATGGATATAGTGAGCAAGAACTTTTCGTCGTCCTCTTTCTTTGGCGACAATAGCGCCTTTTCCATCTTTCATGGACATGATCGGCTTCAGCTTCAGCATCTTACCGATGATGGCACTGGCGCCTGAAAGTCTTCCACTTCTGATGAGATGATTCAGATCATCTACAGTGAGGAAGTGCTTCACATTGGTCTTATAGGTTTCATTGAAATCGATGAGCTCCTGAAAGGTTGCCCCTTTTTCTCGAAGGCGTGCACTCTTCATGATAAGCCATCCGCTTCCGTGACTCATGGATTTGGAGTCGACCACGTGGATCTTTATTGTAGAGTCTGGAAACTCTTCATAGAAATAATCTTTTGCAAGCACAGCGGACTGATAAGAGCCACTGGTGCCACTGGACATACAGATACACAGGATTTCATCATGTCCTTTTTCCACGGCTTTCTTCATGATGTCAAGGTAGGATGCTGGACTTGGCATACCTGTAGTAGGGGGGTTCTCCAGATTTTCCATCATGCTGTAGAATTCGTCCGCAGTGATATCGATGCGGTCATGATAGGTCTTTCCATCCATCGTAACTGTTAAAGATGCAATACTGATATCATATTTTCAAGAATCTCATTTGATAGGTCGCAGGTTGAATCTGCCATTATTTTAATCATTTTTCCTCCAATATTGGCTCCAATGGGTATTGCTGTTCTTCCATCTGTTGCCGTGGTGTTAATCCTTTTCATT
>CAZXUT010000069.1:0-14730 GCA_964643785.1 uncultured Proteiniclasticum sp. | reverse complement strand
GGAGGAAAAGTATGTTACTTAGTTTATCATTGATCTTGATTATTGGATTCTCATTGAGCGGAATTCTAAACAAATTCAAAATTCCAGGATTGATCGGTCTTATTTTCACAGGAATTCTTCTTGGACCTCAGGGACTGGATCTGATTTCGAAAGATATATTGAATATATCAAAAGATCTGAGAGAAATCGCTTTGATCGTTATTCTTCTTCGTGCGGGATTGACACTGGATCTTCGTGATCTGAAAAAAGTCGGAAGACCTGCACTTCTTATGAGTTTTCTACCAGCTACTTTTGAAATTCTGGCCATATCGCTTATTGCTCCCCCGCTGCTGGGAATTACCTATATAGAGGCACTCATTATGGGTGCCGTATTAAGTGCTGTTTCACCAGCGGTCGTGGTGCCGAGAATGATACATCTGATGGAAAGCGGTTATGGAAGAAAGAAGCGTATTCCACAGCTGGTTATGGCTGGTGCATCAGTGGATGATATTTATGTCATAGTATTATTCACAGCATTTCTAGGTCTTTATGGAGGAAATCAGCTTAATGCTGGAGTGATATTATCAGTGCCTGTTTCTGTTATATCAGGACTGGGGCTTGGTATTATCGCAGGAATAATTATGGTCAGAGTTTTTAAATCTCTGCATATTAGAGATACAATCAAGGTTCTGATTATCTTGAGTATTTCTTTTCTGTTTATAAGTTTTGAAGATCTGGTTGCTCCATATTTTCCTCTGTCTGGTCTTCTTGCGGTTATGGCGCTTGGAGGGACTCTTCTCAAAGGCTATGAGATGCTCGCAAGAAGAATCATCGGGAAGTTTTCTAAAATCTGGGTCGGTGCAGAAATTCTGCTTTTTGTCATGGTAGGTGCTGCTGTTGAAATACAGGCACTTAGGGGAGTCGGATTAAAAAGTGTTCTTCTGATTTTGATCGCACTTCTATTCAGGACAATCGGTGTCTTTATAAGCCTTATGAAGACGAATCTGAATAGAAAAGAACGACTTTTCACGGCCATTGCTTATCTTCCTAAAGCGACAGTTCAAGCAGCTATAGGGACCATTCCATTGACTCAAGGAGTGGCTGCAGGAAATACGATCCTCAGCATGGCTGTTCTGGCAATCATGCTGACAGCACCTCTAGGTGCCTTGGGAATAGATCGGCTTCATAAAAAACTGCTGACCAGGGACACAAAGCTTTTATGAGAAACAAGAGCTAAATAAATAAAGAGATCTCTTCTTTCCATTTTTCAATGAGTTTTTCAAGTGACCAGGAAGCGTTGGCAGGGCTTGTTGAAGGCAACACCTTTGCAGGAATACCTGTCACCCTTTCACTATATTTTTTATAAAGCTTGTACGATGTGTTTCCGTTACAGAAGATGGTTGAAATCTTCCCGGTTTTAATAATCTCTGACAAGTCGTTCGCGATTGCATTGCGGATACTGGAGTCACTGGAACCCTCTATGTCGCAAGATGCGATGGTGTCCCATAATGCTATATGATGCTCTATCAGCATTTTTGTTTTTTCTTCTATGGTCTGGATTTCTCCCCGGTACCCCGTAACGGATTTTATGACTTTCCAGAACCTGTTTTGAGGATGCCCGTAAAAGAAGCTTTCTTCTCTTGATTTAACAGAAGGAAAGCTACCAAGAATCAGTATTCTGGAAGATTCATCATAAATAGGACCAAATGGATGGTCTTCTTTTTTCAGCACGTATACTCACCTCTTTTTCATTGAGTATATCATAATGATCAGGACAGTTTTCCGCCTCTATTCTATGAATTGTCTCTGAATACTGATATAATTAATGGAAAATGAAAAGATGTTAGGAGTATTTATGGAGAAAACACTGGTGCTGATTAAACCTGATGCGGTGGAAAGAAATCTCATAGGCAAGATTATCAGTCTATATGAAGATAAGGGCTTGAAAGTGACCGCTTTAAAGATGCTTAAGGCTGATCGGGAAATCACGATGAAACATTATGAGGAGCATGTAGGTAGACCCTATTTTGAAAATCTTATGAATTACATCACAAGAGGTCCTCTGGTGACTTTAATACTGGAAGGCGAAAATGCGATAACAATTGTACGTGAGATCAACGGGAAAACTGATCCCCTTGAAGCAGAAGAAGGAACCATAAGAAAGCTGTATGGAGTGACTAAAACTTATAATACAGTTCATGCATCTGATTCTAAAGAGAGTGCTGAAAGAGAGATTGATATCTGGTTCAACTAAAAAAGCAATTAAAAGAAAGACTGAACATTTTTGTTCAGTCTTTCTTTTAATTCAGTCTTATTATGAAAAGTACAGGTATGAATCACTTTACATCAGGTATCTTTTTCCTGTGCAGCACTGTTGAAAGTTTCGTTTCCTGCCCGTTCTGTATTCTTCTGAAATTCGGATAATGCAGTTTCATGCTCAGGAGACCACCGAGTATCGAGATGATGATCGGTCCAGTCCCGAAGTCTTTAAAGATCGTCATAAACAGAACATAAACCAATAATGATAAAGTACCGATGGCGATATAATCGGAGGCAAAAGTAACTCCTGCTATGATGAACATAGCGATGATTCCGTACAGTGGATTCATCCCTAAAAGTATACCGATCAGTGTTGCGGTGCCTTTTCCGCCTTTAAAATTCATAAAGAATGGATAAATGTGTCCAAGGATAGCAAAGTAGCCTGCAATGTATAATAACAATGCACCATCTTTATTGAACCCTACTGAAAAAAGATGTTTAACAAGCAAGACTGCAAATACTCCTTTCAGTATATCGATAAACGCGACAACTGCGCCGAATTTCCAGCCTAGGGATTCTACAGCATTTGAGGCTCCAGCATTGCCCTGACCTAATGTCCTGATATCAATCTTTTTTACTAGCTTTCCGAGAAGATAACCAGCCTGAATATTTCCGAATAAATAACCGATAATTGCTACGATAATATAATCTTTCATTTTTCTCCCTTGTCATCATCTCATTTTTCATTTTTCATTGCAGCCTATAATAAATCTGAGCTTGATTGCACATCCTGAACCAGTTTTCTGATAAGTTTTCGTTCTGTAAAATCCACTTGTCTGTTAAATACTGCAAGCATGCCCAATTCATCGGATGCCAGAGGACTTCGTTTCTTCTTCATTTCAATTTTCAGTTTTAACAGTCTCATGAGCAGCCGATCCATTAGATTGAGTTTCCTGAAATCAAAGCCGCCTCTATAATAGTATAGTTTAATATTCAGTTTTTCAACACCTTTGATGTTGTTCTCATAGATTTCTCTCTGCACATCATCTGAGTCTAAAGAGAGTCCGGTACAGAAGATAAATACATTTCTGATGTCTCTCATGCTTTTATCTGAAAGAAGTTTTCTAAGTCCATTGATTCCAATGGCATAGAGTCCTCCACCAAAGACAAGAGTATCTTTCCCTTGAAGCAGTTCACTCAGATTTCTGACGTCATCAAAGTTGTATGCATCAATAGAAAGATCCTCAGCAATCCACTCCGCATATTTTCTTGTGAATCCGGTTTTCGAACGATATAGTACAGCTGCCTTCAAATTCATCACCCCTGATATTATTAAATACTGTCTAAAAGATAACATTACTATGTCAATAGTCAAGATATTTCCATAAAAAAGAAAGATGCAGCTCTAATCCTGCATCTTTCTTAGTCCTATAAGGTAAAGCCATATTCAAGCCAAAGGGTCATAATAATCCTCTTCATCAACAAGCTGATGACCGCTCATCAGAAAATCAATGATATCAATTCTTCTATAGCCTTCCTTATACCTTTTCAGCGTCTTCATCATGGTTCTCAAAAGACTATTTGATAAATCAGCTCTTTTCCTGATTTCCTCTGTTCGGTAGAATTCATCTGAAAATAGATTCTGCAGTGTACTTTGCAGTCCTCTCTTGTACTTTAGATCAATATCAGGATCTCTGTGGGGACCTGACATCCCTCGATGATGTTTATCACAGAGGTAGATGCGATTCAGAGAATACTCCAGGCCCCCTTCATCTTTATGAATGATATGATGTGTGTCTCCTGGTTTTCCACATACAGCACATTTATTCAAATCATCGCCTCAATTTCTATTCTTCGATGTTCTTTGGTGCAAAATGATAATTGAATCTGGTCTCATTCTCCTTAACGACTCTTTCTATGAATTCATTAAGATCCGCTTTGTCTTCATTACCCTTTTCACGGCTGGTGACGGCTAAAGTTTCTGTCTCCTGCTCCTGCTCACCAATGACCACAAAGTAAGGAATTCTCTCGTTTCTTGCTTCACGAATCTTGTATCCGATTTTTTCGTTTCTTCCATCCATTTCAGCACGAATGCCCTTCTTTTTCATCTTGGCAAGGACCTCTTCCACGTAATCATGGTATTTTTCAGAAATCGGAAGTAGCTTCACTTGAACTGGCGCCAGCCATAGTGGCATTGCACCTGCGTATTTTTCGATGAGGATTGCGAGAGTTCTTTCATAGCATCCGATGGAGGTTCTATGAATAACAAGTGGATGTTTTTTCTGTCCGTCTGAATCCACATAGGTCATGTTGAATCTTTCAGGGAGTGCAAAGTCGATCTGTACTGTGATGATGGTGTCTTCTTTTCCGTGGACATTTTTCATCTGTAGATCAAGCTTCGGACCATAGAAAGCCGCTTCTCCTTCTACTTCAACATAATTAAGACCAGAATGGTCAAGTATTTCTCTCATTGCATTCTGAGTGCTTTCCCATGCTTCAGGATTGTTGATGTATTTATGAGTATCCTTAGGGTCCCACTTAGAAAATCTGTAGGTGATATCGTCTTTGATACCGAGTGTTTCCATCACATAATTTGTGAGATCAAGAACGCCCCTGAATTCTTCTTCCAGCTGATCCGGTCTCACAATCAGATGACCTTCTGAGATTGTGAATTGTCTTACTCTTGTAAGTCCGTGCATTTCACCTGAAGATTCATTTCTGAAAAGTGTTGATGTCTCACCCATTTTAACTGGCAGGTCTCTATAGCTGTGCTGGTCAGAGTTATAGATTGCAAACTGGAATGGACAGGTCATAGGTCTTAATGCCATGACTTCACCTTCGACATCGTCACCGAAAAGATCGCCATGTCCATGAGGATCCTGACACATGATAAACATGCCGTCTTTATAGTGATCCCAGTGTCCTGAGATTTTAAACAGATCTGATTTAGACATCAGCGGAGTCTGTGTGAATTCATATCCGCGGCTTTCCTCTTCATCTTCGATGAATCGCTTCATGACCTGAAGGATCTTAGTTCCATTTTTCTTGAATAATGGAAGTCCTTGTCCAATAAGATCAGAGGATGTGAAAATATTAAGCTCTCTGCCTAGTTTGTTGTGATCTCTCTTTTTAGCTTCTTCAATCATCGCCAGATGCTCATCCAGCTCATTCTTTTTTGGGAAAGAAGTTCCGTAGATTCTAGATAGCATTTTGTTCTTTTCAGAACCTCTCCAGTAAGCTCCAGCAACCTGTGTAAGCTTGAAAGCTTTCACCGGTTTTGCGGATGCCAGGTGCGGTCCTGCACATAAATCTGTAAATTCACCCATTTTGTAGAAGGATAGTATTTCATCTTCAGGAAGATCGTTGATCAGTTCTACTTTGTAAGGTTCATCGATTTCTTCCATAAGTTTCAGTGCTTCGTTTCGTGGAAGTGTATAGCGCTCCACTTTCAGGTCTTCTTTGACAATTTTTTTCATCTCGGCTTCAATCTTTGTAAGATCTTCAGCTGAAAAACTTCCTTCTTTGTCGAAATCATAATAGAAGCCATCATCAATAGCAGGTCCGATTGCAAGTTTCACTCCTGGGAAAAGCCTCTTTACGGCCAAGGCCAGAATATGTGAAGAAGTGTGTCTGAAAGCGTGCTTTCCGTCTTCATCGTCAAAAGTTCTGATTTCAAGGTCACAGTCTTCGCTTAGCTCATAACGGATGTCTACTCTCTTTCCATTGACGCGTCCTGCCATGGCAGCGCGGCCAAGGCCAGAAGAAATAGCGTAGGCTACATCCAGTACAGTTGAGCCTTTTTCTGCTTGGATTACATTTCCATCTTTTAGTTTTAGATTGATCATGATATCTCCTCCAATAAAATAAAATAGACCCGTCCCGGAAAGGGACGAGTCATCGTGGTTCCACCCTAATTAAAAGCAACAATAGGTTACTTTCGCTTAATACCTTAACGCGGCAAACGTAGATACTTATACTTTCGTCTTCGTATTGCACTCCCAGGTGGTTTTCTCGATCTTCATCTTAGGTTGCTTCCAGCCAAGGCAACCCTCTCTTTGAAGATTCCAGTCGATACTCGTCCTGTTCATCGTGTTTTGTGTTTTTAATTGACTTAATTATATCCAATTGACTCCTTCCCGTCAACTTTTCAGATTCATAGATTGCGGGTTGTGTGATAAAAGTTATCAAGAATAACTATAACCCAAAAGAAGAATAAGATATAATGGAAATAACAGGATAAGGAGGTTGTATTGATGTTGACTATTAAACTTCATTTCCCAAGATGCAGTGGGCATGAAAGAAAAAATCGCTTAATAAAAAGTATCGTTTACCGTGTGGGTGGAAGATTCACTCTTGAAGATCGGGATGTAAGAGTCATGTTCTATGAATCGGAATTCCGTTCGGATATGGAATCTGATTTAGGTGATTTTATTCATATCGACGTTGTATCATGCCCTTCACTTACATTAGAAGAGAAGGAATCTCTTGCTGAAATTTTAAAGGATGAAATCAATATTTTTTCAGGAACAAAAGTGGATGATGTATCCATATTCATTATGAACACAGATTGTGAGTCCTATTTCAAATAAAGCCAGTTTTTAAATTCAAAATAGATTGCATTTTTTTCTAGTTATGCGGGATTAGTCCAGGACTCTTCCCTTTCTTTCAAACAGCTCTTTTTATATTCGTATATCTCTTAATACACTGCAGTGATGGTACATAAAAATGCGTTTCTTCTGCGGGATCTGACTTTTTTTCATTTCAATTACTCAAATCCATACTGTTTTAGTCGGTAAAATTTCAATCAGAGAACTGTACTTCAATTAGGGAATCATAAAATAAATTGATAAAATATTGTCATTTATAGAAAGATTTGTTAATGGATTTATATTTCTTGATAATATTTATTTGCATCTATATAATCAAGGGTGTTTGGTAATTATTTAACAAGGGGGAGCGAAAATGTGTACATTGTCTCAGAATCCTAAAATTCAAGAATTAGATGATTTTATCGCGAAAATTGATGCGAAGGAATCGGATCTTATTGAAGTACTGCATCATTCTCAGAATATGTTCGGTTATATTTCAGAAGATCTGGTGGATCATATAAGTAAGAAAATCGGTGTTCCAAAATCGAAGATCTTTGGGGTAGTAAGCTTCTACTCCTACTTCACTACAGAGCCTAGAGGAAAGAACGTGATTAATGTCTGTATGGGTACCGCATGCTTTGTGCGTGGTGCTGATAAGATTTTAAGAGAGTTTGAATCACAGCTCAGAATGAAATCAGGAGAAACTTCCATTGATAAGATCTTTACGATAGATTCTTTGAGATGTGTTGGTGCATGCGGTCTAGCGCCTGTCGTTATGGTCAATGATAAAGTATATGGCAAGGTCGAAGCCAAAGATGTTCATAAAATCATCAGCGAATGTGAGGTATAATATGCTGAATAGTATAGATGATCTGAAAAGAGTAAAAGAAGAAAGTCAGGGACTGCTGTTTCTAAGAAAGAATGCAGGTGTAGCAGGACCAAAAAGAGAAATTCTGGTCTGTGCAGGAACTGGTTGTCATAGTGCGAGAAGTAAAGAAATCGTTGAAGATTTCAGTCGTGAGCTTGAGAAAAGAAATCTCACTGACAAGGCAACCTGTCATATCACCGGATGTTTCGGATTCTGTGAAAAAGGTCCGATTGTAAAGATCTTCCCGGATGATGTCTTTTACACAGAAGTAAAAGAAGAAGATGTAGATGAAATCATTTCGAAACATATCGTTGAAGGTCAGATGGTTGAACGCCTGTTATATGTAGATCCAGAAAGCAAAGTAAAAATTGATACTCAGCAGCATATGAGTTTCTATAAAAAGCAGAATCGTATAGCCCTTAGAAACTGTGGTCTCATCGATCCTGAAAAAATCGAGGAATACATTGCAAATGATGGATATCTTTCCCTTGCTGAAATCATCACAACAAAGCAGCCTATTGATGTAGTCGATACGCTGAAAGAATCCGGACTAAGAGGCAGAGGCGGCGGAGGGTTCCCTACTGGTTCCAAATGGGGAATGACATTGCGTAGCAAGGGTGCTGAAAAATATATGATCTGTAATGCTGATGAAGGAGATCCAGGAGCATTTATGGACAGATCTATCCTTGAAGGAGATCCTCATAGCATCATTGAAGCTATGGCCATCGGCGGATTCGCCATTGGCGCAAATAAAGGTGTAGTCTATATCAGAGCAGAATATCCACTTGCGATTAAACGTTTGAAAATCGCCATGGAACAGGCAAAAGAATATAATCTGTTAGGAAAAAATATTCTGAATTCTGGTTTTGATTTTGAACTTGTGATTAAATATGGTGCAGGTGCTTTTGTATGCGGTGAAGAAACAGCACTCATCCAGAGCATTGAAGGACATAGAGGCGAACCTGTCTCAAAACCTCCCTACCCTTCAGAATCAGGACTGTTCGGAAAACCGACCTGTGTGAATAACGTAGAAACCCTGGCCAATATTCCAATCATCTTCCAGAAAGGACCTGCCTGGTATTCATCCATCGGCACTGAATTCTCAAAAGGAACAAAGGTTTTTGCCCTAGCCGGTAAAATCAATAACGTAGGACTTGTAGAAGTGCCTATGGGGATCACTTTAAGAGAAATCATTTATGAGATCGGTGGCGGAATCAAAGGCGGACATGCATTTAAATCTGTTCAGACTGGTGGTCCTTCAGGTGGTTGTATCACTGAAAAAGATTTGGATACGCCTATCGATTATGAATCACTGGGTAAAATAGGTTCCATGATGGGATCCGGCGGTATGATCGTTATGGACGAAGAAAACTGTATGGTTGATATCGCGAAATTCTATCTCGAATTCACCGTTGAAGAGTCTTGCGGAAAATGTACAGCCTGCCGAGTCGGTAACAAGAGATTACTGGAAATATTAACTAAAATCACTTCAGGTAAAGGAGAGCTTGAGGATCTGGACAAGCTGCACATCCTTTCTGAAACCATTAAAGATACTTCTTTATGTGGACTAGGTCAAACAGCACCAAATCCTGTGTTAAGCACACTGAAGTACTTTGAAGAAGAATATCGTGCTCATATCGTCGACAAAAGATGTCCTTCAGGTGTCTGTAGAGACCTGCTGAGATACGTCATCACCGATGCCTGTATCGGTTGTACTAAATGTGCAAGAGCCTGCCCTGTAGATGCGATTTCTGGTAAAGTTCGTGAAAAGCATGAAATTGATCAGGAAAAATGTATCAAGTGCGGAGCATGTTATACTGCCTGCCCTGTGAAGCCAGTCAAGGCTGTACAGATTGTATAAGGAGGAAAAATAATGGTAACGTTAACCATCAACAATAAAGAAATCCAAGTGCCTGCTGATTATACTATTTTGCAGGCTGCGGCGACATTAAACATCAAGATTCCTACCCTTTGCCATCTGGACCTCCATAATATCAAAATGGTCAATAAAGTGGCATCTTGCAGAGCCTGCGTGGTTGAGGTGGAAGGAAGAAGAAACCTGGCACCATCGTGCTCAACACCAGTTTATGAAGGTATGAACATAAAGACAGATACCCTAAGAGCCATACGAGCAAGAAGAACCATGGTGGAGCTTCTTATTTCAGATCATCCAAAGGATTGTCTGGTCTGTCTGAAAAATCAGGAATGTGAACTGCAGCAGCTCTCCCATGATCTGGGTGTCAAGCAGATTAGATTTGAGGGAGATATATCCACTTTTCCTATAGACAAATCATCCAAAGCAATCTATAGAGATCCAAGTAAATGTGTTTTATGCAGAAGATGTGAAACCATGTGTAATGAAGTACAGACTGTACACGCTCTTTCAGGATTGGAAAGAGGTTTTGATACAGTTGTAGGTACTGCATTTAATCTTCCGCTTAATGAGACTGTCTGCACTTTCTGTGGTCAGTGTGTTGCTGTATGCCCCACTGGCGCTCTTGTGGAAGTGGATAATGTTCCTAAGGTGTGGCGAGCGCTTGAGAAAAAGGACAAGACAGTAGTTGTGCAAGTCGCTCCTGCAGTGAGAGTCGCACTTGGTGAACTATTTGGCCTCGAACCTGGAACAATAGTGACAGGTAAAATGGTATCTGCACTTAAAAATCTGGGATTTGACTATGTGTTTGACACCAACTTTGCTGCTGACTTGACCATCATGGAAGAAGCCCATGAAATGATCGATCGTATCACAAACAATAGGAATCTGCCTATTCTGACAAGCTGTTGTCCTGCATGGGTTAAATTCTTTGAACATCAGTTCCCTGATCTACTTGATATCCCTTCTACCTGTAAATCACCACATGAAATGTTTGGTGCCATCACGAAACATTATTTTGCGGAGAAAATGGGCATCAAGGAAGAGGATATGATTGTTGTATCCGTCATGCCTTGCGTAGCAAAGAAATACGAAGCAGAGAGACCTGAGCTAGAATCTGGTGGGGTCAAGGATGTAGACATCGTTATTACGACCAGAGAACTGGGACGTATGATTAAAGAAGCGGGAATCAACTTCCTTCTTCTGGATGACGAAGAATATGATCATCCCCATGGAGAATCAACCGGTGCAGCACAGATTTTCGGTACAACAGGAGGCGTTATTGAGGCAGCATTAAGAACTGCAGCGGTTCAACTGACTGGTGGAGCTATCGATAAGCTGGACTACACTGAAGTAAGAGGTATGGCAGGTTTAAGAGAAGCCACCGTCAAAATCGGTGACCTTACCCTTAATCTAGCCATTGCAAATGGCTTAGGTAACGCCAGAACGCTTCTAGAAAGCATCAGATCTGGCAAGAGCAATTACCATGCCATCGAAATTATGGCGTGTCCTGGTGGCTGTATAGGCGGTGGTGGACAACCTTATCACCATGGTGATCTGGAAATCCTTAAAAAGAGAGCAGCTGGAATCTATTCAATAGACTCACAGCAAAAAGTAAGAATGTCTCATGAAAATGTGGCCATTCAGGAACTTTATAAAAACTTCCTTGGAGAACCCGGTGGTGAGTTGGCACATGAGCTTCTTCACACCTCATACTTCAAGAGAGAATTATAGAATTACATTGTAGAATAGATATAAATAAAGAAAGAACAGCCTAAGCTGTTCTTTCTTTATTTGCATCCATTAATTTTAAAATTATTCGTTTATGATTTCTTTAAGGTCTTTTCCTGCTCTAAAAGCTGGTTGCTTGAATTCAGGAATCTGAATTTCTTCGTTTGTTTTAGGATTTCTTCCTACTCTTGCTTTTCTATTCTTCACTTCGAAAGTACCGAAGCCTGAAAGCTGAACCTTATCACCGTCTGTAAGTGCTTCAACGATTGATTCGATAGTTGCTTTCAGCACCTTTTCCGAGTCCTTCTTTGTAAAGTTTGTTTTTTCTGCGATCTTAGTTACAAGTTGTGCTTTATTCATAATTATTAGTCCTCCTTATTTGTGAACACAAAGATTATTAAAACAGAATTCGCCTTATAAATCAAGTGTTACCGACAATTTTGTCTATATTTTTAACGGAATTTCAATTCAAACGGTTTCAGAATGATGCTCAATCAATACGATTATTTCAGTTCATCCAGCAATCTGCCGATATCTTCGTGGGTGAAATCGTATTTCTTATTGCAGAAATGACAAATCAGTTCTTCAGTAGCATTTTCTTTGTAAATTCGTTCCAGTTCTTCTTTTCCGATGGAAATGAATGCCTTTTCAACTCTTTCTTTTGAACAGTCACAATAAAGTTCAGGTGTACCTTCACTTAAAATACTCAGATCCATTCCATCAAATATATATCTGATGATTTCTATGATGGTGTTTCCGTCCCGCTGCAGAGTTGTAATACTTGGTATTTCCTCTAAGCGGTACATGAGAAGGTCTGCCAGCATCTCATCAGCTCCAGGCATCATCTGAATGATAAACCCTCCTGATTTTATGATGGATCCATCCACATCCACAAGTACGCCTAAAGCTACTGCAGATGGAGTCTGTTCAGAAACAGTATAGTAATAGGCAAGGTCTTCCGCGATTTCACCGGTATAAATCGGTACAGAGCTTACATAAGGTTCTTTCATACCTAAATCTGTAATGACTGTAAATTTGCCATCTATACCTACGATTCCGGATACATCAAGTTTACCCTTTTCATTCTTAGGAAGATCCGCATCAGGATTAACTATATAGCCCTTTACTCTCCCGTTCGCTCTTCCTGTGACCAGGATGCCGCCAGAAATGCCGCCACCGTTGATCTGAACAGTTACTGAGTCTTGAGCCCCTTTTAGCATAGAACCCATGAGCGCTCCTGCTGTAAGCATCCTGCCATATGCGGCAGAAGCTGTCGGCATAGAGTTCTGATTCTTTACAGCTTCATTCACCAAGGTTGTTGTTTCTGCAGCAATGATTCTAACGCTTCCGCCTTGTGCGGTCGCGTGTATTATTTTATCCATAATCTTACCTCTTTCTAACGATAAATGTTATTCGTTCTGTTATATCTGTTATTGAATTTTCACTATAATCTTCACAGGTTATAATTACCTTAAATCCCGATTTTTCAAGCATTTCTCGAAGTGTGCTCACCTCATATGCTTTTTCTTCATGTATTTCCTCGATGCGCTCATATAGATCTCCTCGTTTGACGAAGAAATTAAGGACCATCTCCACGATATCATCTTCATAATAATTTTCCCAGGTATAAGCCAGATCATCACTTGTAAAAACATAATCTTTTGAACCCAGAATTTCTCTGATCTTATAAGCTGAGTTCACATCAAATATGAAAACTCCATCTTCTTCCAGATGCTCGTAAACCTTATCGAAAAGCGTGGCTACAACTTCTTCATCCAGGATGTAATTGATGGCATCTATAGACGACGTGACCAGGTCAAACTTCACAGGAAATGCGATCTCGTCCATTGATATGGCGAAAGCCTTATGTGGAATCTTCAAGCTGCTGAATTTATCAACAGCCTTGGTAAGCATATCAGAAGACAAATCGACAAGATACGTTTCCTTGAAATTTCCTGCAATTAGTGTAGAAAGGTTACCGGTACCACAGCCCAAATCCAGGTAAAACTTACGATTTTCAGTTTCAGAGAGAATAAATGATGCTACTTTACTGTAATCAATATCTTCGCTAATAAGTTCATCATATATTTCTGAAAAACCCAGATAACTGTCCATACTATCCCCCCTGTCTATTACTTCATTATTTTGGAATCATTGAAAATAACTTATAGTATTTTATCATGAAAGCTGACTTAATAAAAGCTGATGTGAGCGAAAATAAACGGTTGCCTTGTAAGACAACCGTTTATTAGTCACTCTGGTTTATGTTTTCGGTTTGAAAATACATATTGCGTGAATAGTGCTCCAAAAGCCACGTAGACAATGCTCTGTATATATGCGCCTTGGATGATAAACATCACGGCTGCAATGAACATGAGCATTATAATGAAGCTTTGGAATATCAGTAAACCTTTGAGCATAAATATCCCTACTCTCTTGTAATATGTATTTATTATAGGCTGATTTTTATTTCTGTCAATAAAAATCAGGAGATATTCAGCTTTTCGTCAAAATCAGGTAGGTCATCAGATTCATCTTCATTTTTATCGGGTCCGTCGCTCATAGATTCCACCAGATGAACTGCTGAAGAGGACACTTCATAAGCGACCTTTTCTTCGATCACTCCATCGGGATAGGTTTTTGAGTAGATTCGTGACTGAAGTCTTCCTTCAATCTTAATATTATCTCCAATAGACATTGATTTTGTATACTTTGCATTTTTTCCCCATGCAATGACTGGAATGTAATCCGTTTTACTGAAGTGTCTGTTCACTGCAAGAAGAAGATCTGTAATCTCTCTTCCGAATGGGGTCATTCTATAAATAGGTTCTTTACAGATAAATCCTGTCAGGATGATTGAATTTGGTTCGTCTGCTTTTTCATCAGTAAACTCAATCTTTCTCACAAAAACTGTAAGAAGCAATTTGTTTTTTGACCCGATGACCTTATTATAACTTCGCAGTTGACCTGTGACCTTTGTATATTGATCTGCAAATACAGTCTCTTTTTCAAACAGTTTTCCGGAAATTGTCAGATTCAGGATATCTTTTGAATCACTTAGACGGTTTACACTGAATTTAGCATTATAAAACTCTTCTCCATAGAGTTCATGACTGAATTCAGGCTCATCCAAAAAGTAGCCTTCTAGTATAACTACATTATCATTTGTTACTTCCAAGTTGCGTTTCCCCCCATTTATATAAAAAAACTTAGTATAAGTAAAAGTACACTACAATATATTATAGCAAAGATGTAGTCGATTACAACCCTTAATCAATGATATAGTATAATAATATGAAGAAATCTGTGTTTCTCTTCCTATTTTTGTATTGTAAAAAATTTAATTTTTGGGTATGATTACAATAGTCTGCAAGGAGGATCAAGAATGAATAATGCATTAGCTGAAAATAAACTGCTGATTTTATATACCA
>CAZXUT010000068.1:0-15300 GCA_964643785.1 uncultured Proteiniclasticum sp. | reverse complement strand
GTCTGAAGTTTAATATTAAACTTCAGACCTTTCATTATGTCTATTTGACGCTTACAATGATAATAATCAAGTCATCAAGAATCGGAATGAATTAGAATAATACATTTATATATAATATTGGTACGATATACATTTTACTTTGTGTATTTAAAGGGTTCAGGAAAGATTTGTAGAATAATAATATAAGGAGGTGTAGCCTTGACGATAAGAGAAAGAATAGAAAAAAATGAGGAACTTACTTTAATTAAAGATGCTTGTTTTTCTAAGAATTCAAAAGGAAGAGAAGTTTTCGAAGAACTTGATTCCTATAGGACTTGCTTCATGCATGATCGCGATCGAATAATCCATTCAAAGTCCTTTAGACGATTGAAACATAAGACACAAGTTTACATCAAGACTACAGGAGATCATTATCGAACAAGACTTACACATACTTTAGAAGTCTCACAAATAGCCCGAACAATTGCAAGAGGCATAGCTGTCAATGAAGATCTGGTTGAAGCAATAACATTAGGACATGATATTGGACATGTGGCATTTGCACACAATGGTGAAGAAGTGTTGAATGAAAGATTGCCAGGTGGGTTTAGACACAACGAACAGTCTGTACGTGTGCTTAAGAAACTTGAAAAAGAAGGAAAAGGTTTGAATATAACCTACGAAGTACTAGATGGGATACTACATCACAGCGGATTAAAGAGCGGTGAGGATTCCAGTACATTAGAAGGTCAGATTGCTCGATATGCAGATAAAATTGCTTATGTTAATCATGATATTGATGATTCGATTCGTGCTGGGCTTTTAAGAACGGAAGATCTTCCACAGGAATATGTAGAAGTTCTTGGAAAAACACATAGTAAAAGAATTGATACACTGGTTAGAAATCTTGTTGATAAAACAAATGGAAATATTTCTGATGAGATTTTGAAGGTAGAGATCCCTAAAGATATCTTTGATGCTCTATATGGATTAAGATCTTTTCTATTCAAGAATATTTATAATGGAGAACATCTAAAAGAAGAAAGAAATAAAGCGAAATTTGTTCTCGGTAAATTGTTTGATTATTATCAAGAACATATTTCGGAAATGCCCGATCTATTTAGACTGATAGCAGATCAAGAGGGAAATGAAAGAGCAGTAGCAGATTATATTGCAGGTATGACTGATGATTATGCAATTATTCTTTTCAATCAGATCTATGTACCTAAAATTGTTATTTACTAATCTTAATGTTATAATCAATGTTTGTACAATGAAAAAAAGGTGTGAATAATTTGTATGTTGCTGAAGAGATAATTGAAAAAATCAAAGAAAGTAATGACATTGTTGATATTATCTCTGAGAGTGTTCCGCTGAAAAGAGTAGGGCGAAATTATTGGGGACTATGTCCGTTCCATAATGAAAAAACACCATCTTTTAGCGTTACCCGTGAGAAACAGCTTTTTAAATGTTTCGGATGTGGTGAAGGTGGAAATGTCATAACATTTATAATGAAAAGTAAGAATCTCGATTTTAATGAAGCTTTGAGATTATTAGCAGATAAAGCGAATATAACTTTGGAAGAGACCGCAGAGAACAGGAAAAGTAATGAGAAGATTGAAGTTTATTTCAAGATGCATGTTGATGCTGCTAGGTTTTTTTTCAAGAATCTTAAAGATAATAAAGAGATCAGAGAGTACTTTTATAAAAGAGGAATAACAGATCAGATGATCAGGTCATTTGGATTAGGATACGCACTTAATTCATGGGATAGTTTACTTAAGTATCTTAAAGCCATGAATTATAAAGAGGAAGACATTGTAAAATGTGGACTGGCAACAAAAAATGACAAAGGGAAAATATACGATCGATTTCGTAACAGGATAATGTTTCCGGTTTTTGATGTAAGAGGTCGTGTAATTGCATTTGGTGCCAGGGTCATGGATGATTCGAAACCAAAATATTTAAACAGTCCGGAGACACCAATCTATAATAAAGGAACCCATCTTTATGGATTAAACTTTGCTAGGAAAAACAGCAAGGAGAAAAGCCTTATTATTGTAGAAGGTTACATGGATTGTATTAGTCTAAATCAGGCTGGAGTGAAAAATGTTGTAGCATCTCTAGGTACTGCATTAACAAAAATGCAGGCTCGATTGCTTAAGAGAAATTCCGAAGAGGTCTTCATTTCTTACGATGCTGATATTGCAGGTCAAACTGCAACGGTTAGAGGACTGGATGTGCTTAGTTCCGAAGGAATTGATGTAAAAGTTGTACAAATTCCAAAAGGAAAGGATCCAGATGACTACATACGTGCTGAAGGTGTGGATAAATTCAATGAACTTCTCAAGGGCGCTTTGCCTTTAATAGACTATAAAATACTAAAGGCCAAGGATGGATTAAATGTCAAGGAAGATCAAGGCAGAATTACATATGCCAAAAGAGTCGTATCGATATTGAATGATTTGGATCCGATTGAAAAAGATGTATATGTTCAAAAAGTCAGTGAAGATACAGGTATTTCAGAGAATGCGCTTATGAGCCTTATGAAAGGTGATGAGGAGGGCATTCGAGTCATGGATACTTCCTCGATTGGGAAAGCTGTGCATATCGAATCCGCACATATCAAAGCGGAGAGAGCACTTCTGAAGCTGCTGAGTGAAGGTCCATATCTAGCTGAAAGAATTCAACTTGACGACTTTATTCTTCCAAGTCATCGTAAAATTCACGGTATTATAATTGCATATGATGGACCAAAGGAAAGCATTAAATCATATGTAGAGAGTCATTGTGATGATATAGAAACATCTAAAGAGTGGACGATTATCACTGAACTTGTGGAAATACCGGATATTGATGTGGATATTCTAATTGATGATTTCATGAAAACAATCAAACATTATAAAGGTGTTTTAACACAAAAGAAGCTTATGCTTGAAATCAGAGAATTGGAGAAACAGGGGAAAACTCAAGAATCCCTCGAAATAGCCAAGAAACTGATTGAGCTTCAGAAGACTTTAGGGAGGTATTGATATGGCGACTAAAAAGAAAACAACAAAAGAAGATATTAATGTATCAGAAGAGATACTAAAAGAGGAGCAAAAATCAGAAGTGAAAGAAAAAGAAATTAAGGCCACCAAAACAAGGAAAAAACCGAAAACAGATAAAGAGGTTATTGAAGGCACTGAGGTGCAGGCAGAAACGGCTAAAGAAATAAAAGCACCTAAGGTAAGAAAGAGTAAGAAAACAACTTCAAAAGAATCAATTAAAGATGAAGAAAATATGGATAGTGAAGATATTCTGGATGATGATTCAGATACAGATAATGGGAAAAAGGTTCATGACAAAGATTTCCAGATGTCAGTTGTTAAAAAATTGATCGAAAAAGGGAAAAGAACTGGAAGCATAGCAGAGAAAGAAATCCTAGATGAACTTCAGGAGATTGATCTCTCACCAGAACAGATAGATAAGATTTATGAAACTTTAGAAGCACTGAATATTGAGATTATCGGAGATGTCGAAGAAGAAGAGGAAGAAGAAGTTGATCTTTCTGTTCCAGAAGGTGTTGCGATAGATGATCCAGTAAGAATGTATTTAAAGGAAATCGGAAAAGTGCCTCTACTTAATTCAGAACAAGAAGTCACACTTGCAAAAAGAATTGAAGCCGGTGATGAACAGGCAGCAAAAGAATTAGCAGAAGCGAACTTGAGACTTGTTGTTTCGATTGCCAAGAGGTATGTCGGAAGAGGAATGTTGTTCCTTGATTTGATTCAAGAAGGTAATTTAGGATTAATTAAAGCGGTGGAAAAATTCGATTTTACCAAAGGATTCAAGTTCTCGACTTATGCCACATGGTGGATAAGACAGGCGATTACAAGAGCCATAGCTGACCAGGCTAGAACAATTAGAATTCCAGTACATATGGTGGAAACAATTAATAAGCTCATAAGAATCGAAAGACAGCTTCTTCAGGAATTAGGACGAGCTCCTCAGGCAGAGGAAATAGCAGAAATTATGGAAATGCCTCCAGAAAAAGTCAGAGAAATCATGAAAATTGCTCAGGAGCCAGTTTCTCTTGAGACACCGATTGGTGAAGAAGAAGACAGTCATCTGGGAGATTTTATTCCAGATGATGATGCGTTAGCACCAGCTGAAGCTGCTGCCTTCACAATGCTCAAGGAACAGCTTATAAGTGTCCTTGATACATTGACACCAAGAGAAGAGAAGGTTTTAAGATTAAGATTTGGTCTTGATGACGGCCGTTCGAGAACGCTTGAAGAAGTGGGTAAAGAGTTTAACGTAACTAGAGAAAGAATCAGACAGATCGAAGCAAAAGCTCTGAGAAAGCTGAGACATCCATCTAGAAGCAAAAAGCTGAAAGATTATCTGGATTAGTAGAATTGTAAACATTAAAATGAAGGCAAAAGCAATTAGTATGCTTTTGCCTTCATTTTATAGTTGAATATATGAATGCAAATTGTAGAGGAAACCAGTTCTGCGCATAGACTATTCATGATTGATGAAATGATACTCAATAATAATGATACGCTGTAACAATCAAGGTTAAAAGCTGATTATTCTTGAGAGTATGTCCAAGATTTAAAAACTATACATAATAGCATGATATAATTACTTAGGGTGATAATTATGAAATTCGTTCCAGAAAAAGCACAGTTTATAAATAAACTCATGATCATATTTGTGAGTTTAATCATTGTCATGACTCTTATTTTAGGATTGAGTGAAAATATCCTGACAAAGAGTCTTATGATGTTGCTTTTGATTATATTCATAATATATGTTACCTATTCAATGGTTTTTTTGAAGACATTTTACTACAAACTTGAAAATGGAATCCTTTCAATTGAGAGCATATTTAAATTTTCGAATAAACACATTAAACTTGAGAATATAGAGTTTTTCACAGAAAGAATAACGTTACTTAATCATAGTGGTATAGCGGGTATGTTAAGCAAGAGATTTTCCATCGGAAAAGGATACATCAAGGGATTAGGTAAGGTTGATATGTACATAACCAGTTCAAAGAAAACCATATTTTTTGGTACAAAAGATCGAAATTATGCGATTTCTCCTGCAGATATGTCTGGATTTTCAGCATTATTAAAGAAGAATGGAATAAAAGAAGAGTTTATCGTTCGAGATGCTCTGGAGAAAGATATACAGGAAAGTGAAGATCGATTGAAACAGTTTTTTTTGCTTAATGCTGTAATCGTACTGATTCTGGTGGAAGTGCCACTAGTGCTGCTTTACTTGAATCTGTTGCCTGAATATGTATCAATCAATCAGCTTGATACCTCGATGCTTTCCTATGTTCCTGCTAAAGTTTATGTGGACAGCACAATATCCTATGGAATTATGGTATTCTTGTTGGCTGTAGTTTCATATATCACATCCAGAGTTTATTCAAAAATTGATAAAATCTATTATTACAGAGTGATGCTGATTCCGCTGGTAATTACTTTTCTTATGCTTTTGAATTTGGCGAATACGCTTATTCCTATATTTTTATAAAATCAATGTTATAATTAATAAAAGAGAAAGTTGAAGGAGTCAACATGGATATCAGTTCAAGATTAGTCAAGATTGTAGATATGGTACCTGAAAGTGGTACTGTAGCAGATATTGGAACAGACCATGGATACGTTCTAATCGAGCTTCTTAAGAGAGGTAAGATCAAGAGAGGGATTGCATCGGATAATAAGAAGATGCCATTAGAGAAGGCCAGGAAGAATGCTGAAGCTGAAAGAATGGCTAAACTGATGGATTTCAGATTAGGAAGCGGTTTTGAGACACTAAATATTGGAGAAGCAAATGGTGCAGTCATTGCAGGTATGGGTGGTATTCTAATTCGGGAGCTACTAGAGAGCGCTAAGGAAATAATTAAAGAGATGGATTTCATATTATTGCAACCAGCACAGAATCCGGAAATCTTACGAGAATATCTTTACAGCAATCAATTTAAGATAGTAGATGAGGAGCTTGTTCGAGAGGATCAGAGATATTATGAATATATGGTAGTCAAGTTTGATCCTTACAATTCGGATACGCTAGAAAATCATATGAATTATTCAATCGGAGATCTACTTCTAAAAAAGAAACATCCCTTACTTGAAGAATACTTGACCAGCAAAATATGTGAGATGGAAGAAATTCTTTCTAAAATAAATATAACTTCCGAAAGTGCTAAAATTAGAAGTGAAGATATCAAACAAAAAATTAATGAGCTAAGGAGTGTATTAGATGGTAGCGTTGGTTAAAGATTTTACGAAACTGATAGAGTCACATGCTCCAGTTTCATATCGAGAAGACTATGATAATGTAGGTCTGATGGTTGGAGATAGTAAAGCTCAGATTAAGGGTATTCTTTTCTCCATGGACACAACACTTGAAGTTATTGAAGAAGCGAAAGAAAACGATGCGAATTTAATTGTATCTCATCATCCTATGTTATTTATGAAGCCAAAGACGATTACCATGAAAACACTCCAGGGTAGAAAAATCATTGAACTGATCAGAAGTGAAATCAATGTATACGCCGCACATACAAATCTGGATTCAGTGAAGGACGGTATGAATGATACCATCGTCAAGATGTTTGACTACTTAGATTTTGACATCATCGAGCAATGCCCTTTTGATGTCGAATCAGGTATTGGAAGAATTGTTTACTTGAGAAGGTCAGTGAAATTATCGGATTTTATTAATAAAACAAAGAAAGTTCTTGGTGTGGAAACTCTTCGCTATTCAGGAAAACTGGATCAGCCCATAAGAAGAGTTGCTATTATTAATGGAAGCGGTCAAAGTTACTTCAAGAAGGCAATTTCTGAAGGGGCAGATTGTATTCTAACAGGAGATACAACATATCATAACGTGCAGGAACTTGAAGAAATGGGGATTGCGGTAGTGGATCCAGGGCATTATTATTCTGAGAAATTAGTATATTATACTATCATGGAACGAATGGTAAAAGAGTTCAAAGCAACTTATGATGTTCCTGTATTTTTCAGTAAAAAGGAAAAAGATCCATATAATTTCATATAGTATATTAAGCACGAAGGAGAAGGGTCACTGTGAGACCCTTCTCTTTGAGTTTACAAAGAACTTTTATTCTGTTATTATAAGTAAGCAAGTAAGTCAGATAATCGCTGCTGACATTAGTCAGGAGAGGAAAGTCCGAGCTTCGTAGAGCAGGGTGCTGGGTAACTCCCAGTGAGGGTGACCTTAAGGAAAGTGCAACAGAGAGATACCGCCTCTTTTGAGGTAAGGGTGGAAAGGTGAGGTAAGAGCTCACCAGCGCATTGGTGACTTTGCGGCTATGTAAACCCCACTTGATGCAAGGCCGAATAGAGGGACATAAAGGGGCTGCTCGTCCCGTCCCCGGGTGCGCCGCTTGAGCCATTTAGTAATACTTGGCCTAGACAGATGATTATCCAATACAGAACTCGGCTTATAGATTTGCTTGCACCATTAAGATGACTGGTATTATACCGGTCATCTTTTTAATTTGTTGATATTGAAGTAACTTCTTTGTCATTCCTGACTAAGATGACTTTCATATAATGAGATTAATAAGATAGACACAGAGATGGAGGGAAGTGGAAATGAAAAAAAGCAGTTACCTGATTCTGGCCGTCCTACTGATTGCTACAAGTTATATTATTGTAAGAGGGATAAACAGTAAACCTCAACAGAAAGATAATCCTGATACGGAAAAGAGCATTAAATTCAGTGAGGATCTGCTGGTTGAAGAAATTACTTACAATGAGGGAAATAAGATCCTTAAATACACGATGATTAACAATACACAAATGACATTGGAGTATGGAGCAATGTTTACTGTCATGAAGCTAGATGATAATAATGCTTTAATTGAAACTGACTTGACAGATGATTTAGCCTTTGACATGATGCTGAGGATGGTGGAAGCGGGTGAAACATTCAGTGATGAAGTTCGCTTCAGCTTATTCACAGAACCTATCGATGAGGGAACGTACTATATCATTAGAGAGTATAAAGAGACCGATGGTAAAGAGCATATCCCTGAAATTTCGTTTAAAATAGATGATGAAGGAGTTCATCCTAATAATTAGCAAAATGATCAGATACCTGAATGATCAAAGAGAAAAGCGATATGCATCAGCTGTGAGCTGAGGCGTATCGCTTCTTATATATCTTCAGTTTATAGATGCTATCTGCGGCTTGACCTTGCCATTCTCCGATAGGTATGTCTTCTTCCACGCATTGTAATAGAAAGTCTCATGATGTTTTCCGGTGGTGTCATACCAGATCCGCCAGCATCACCGGTATGCTGGATGTCGGCACCGGCCATCTTGGACATAGTAGCTACATTTTCAATATAGGACTCAGTTGATCCTTCCTGGCTAGTACCTATTGTGGTCATGGCTAATGCGCCTTCATGATGAATCGTATCAATGAATCCTTTAACAAGTTCAACTGTGAAACCTGGAACGGTTCCAGGGGCTGGAACTAAAATGACATCAGCACCTGCAGATACAAAGCTTTTTATCGTATCTAAATCATAAATATTACCTGCTCCTGCGCCATGCATTTTCCCTGCAATGATCAGTGTATCTTCACCAAGAATCTTTCTGGCTCGCTTGATTCCCTGGATAATGCCATCACTGGTTACACCTGTACTCGGATTAGCAGTAATGACAATATAGTCAAAACCCAGTTGCTTCACTTTCATCAGATTTCTTTCACTACACCGAAGACCCTCTGGATAGGAGCTGCCATCGGGAACAGGTTCCAGGTTTACCCCTAGAAATCTTCCGATTATTTTTTTGAATGCCTGGATATAATCTGGATTGTCTCTGTTACTTTCCACAACTTCCGTCAATGCTTTTGCATAATGGGTGATTCCATTGTATGGATTCAGTTTTGCATCATCATACCCGAAAATGAAAGGATCATCGAAATTAAAAGTATTCAGGGTAATCATATCGGCACTGAAGGCGGCAGCCGTCTCGGGGTTTGAAACACCATCCAGAAGGGGAAAAGTGCTGATGATGGTTTCACACATCAGCGTCCTACCTTCACTATCACGTATGGCTTCTAAAATTGCGCTACGATTCATTTTGAAGTAATCTTCATAAAATAGATCAAACATTCTCATATTCTATTCCTCCCGTTTATCTTTATTATATTCTATCACGTTGAGTAAGACTGGACGAATAAAAAAAGGTCACTGCCAATAATTTGAGCATGACCTGAATTTAGTTATAAAGCTGTAAATTATAATTGAATTTATCTTATAATCATTACAAATTATATTAAATACTGTATAATATAGAAAATTAGACGTATATCTTTTTACGGAACTCCATGGGGGTCATGCTAGTCATTCTTTTAAAAATGATCGTATAGTAGTTCTGATTGGTAAATCCTACAGATAAAGCAATATCAAGAACGGAACGGTTATCCTTAAGTAGCTGACGTTTGCTTTTTTCAATACGGATCAGATTGACATAATGTGTAAAGGTCACACCTGACTCACGTTTGAATAGTGTACAGAAGTAGCTTTTGTTTAAATTAAGATGACTGATCACTGAATCTAATGTGATATTCTCTTTGTAATGAGCCTGGATGTAATTCATAGCCCTTCTGACGTTAAGACTGTAACAACCGACACAGCCTTTCTTAGGACAAAGATCTAAACTCTGATTTAATGGTGCCATATAGAGGTTGTTCAGATAACAGATATCAAGACTGTTAATTCTTTCTAGATCGTCCTGATTATAAGGTCCCATAATGATGAATCCATCTTTCAGAAGTGATTTATTGATAAAATAAGCGGTGTAGTTGTAACCTTTCTGATTAGTTAGTGTCAAAGACGTATAGCTTGTATTCGATGGAATACTCATCTTCTCTAATAATTTATTTATGATATCATAATCTCCATATCTATAGTGGTCTCCACCACTGTACTGGATCTTCCCATCATGGCTATAGGCGCTTACAGCGATAAATGTGCTGACATAGAAGTCTTCGGCCACTTCTCTGGGATTTCTTTCAATAAACAATAATGGACATCTCCTTTCATTTACCCAAATATAGTTATAAAAAAACAAATACTGAGTTAGATAACTGTTCTTATTTTTGTTACTATAAATGAGAATGATTATCAATTTCGTCTTGTTAAATTATATCAATTAAAGAAGTGAGGTGTCAAATATAATGGGAAACATTTCCGTTAAAAGATATGAAGAATAAACATTTGATCATTGCAATAAGTATCTTATCCGTTGTTTCCTTGTTTATCGGAGCAAAATCTATTTCACTTCAGCAATTGATAAGCGGTGGAGAAATGGAAATGCTTATACTTCTGCTGAGCCGAGTACCAAGACTCATCAGTATACTGATTACAGGCATGGCTTTAAGCATATCAGGTCTGATCATGCAGCAGATTACACGGAATAAATTCGTATCGCCTAGTACTGCAGCGACAATGGATTCTGCAAGATTCGGGATCATGTTTTCCATGATTCTTCTGCCGGGTATGCATGTTATGGGTAAAATGGCCATAGCATTTATTTTTGCTTTGCTGGGTACATTTCTATTCATGTTTATATTAAGAAAGATCAAGGTGAAAAACATTGTTATCATTCCTCTGGTAGGTATAATGCTCGGAAATCTGATTGATTCGGTAACCACTTTCATAGCGTACAGGTTTGATCTTATACAAAACATCAACTCTTGGATGCAGGGAAGTTTTTCCATGGTCACGAAGGGCAGGTATGAGATTATCTATATCACCATACCTCTGGCCATTCTTGCCTACTACTTTGCCAATAAATTTACCATCGCTGGAATGGGTGAGGATTTCTCCAAAAATCTTGGATTGAATTATAACCTTGTAGTCAACATAGGACTTGGTATTGTCGCCTTAATTTCAAGTGCTGTTCTAGTCACTATAGGAAGTATTCCATTTATTGGTCTGATTATCCCTAATATTGTTTCAATGATTCGTGGAGACAATCTCAGAAACAGTTTAGGAACAACAGCCTTACTAGGTGCAGTATTTCTTCTGTTCAGCGATATCCTGGGAAGACTTATAATTTATCCCTATGAAATATCCATTTCCCTCACAGTAGGGGTTTTAGGAAGCATCATATTCATATATCTCATTTTCAAGGGGGTAAAGAAATAATATGAAAAAGAAATTAATTTTCCTCAGTACTCTTTTGGGTATAGGGATTCTATTGTTTCTCTTCTTGGATCTTAATACTAAAAGTGCGAGTTATGCTCTCTCGAGAAGAATTCCTAAAATTATAGCCATTGTTCTGACAGGTAGTGCTATAGCTTATGCTTCACTTGTTTTTCAGACAGTCACGGAGAATCGGATTCTGACACCGAGTGTGTTGGGCCTTGATGCACTTTATATTTTCATACAGACGATAATCATTTTTATCGTAGGATCAGAAGCAATGGCTAAAGTAGACAGCAGAATCAGTTTTATTCTATCTGTTGTACTGATGGTCGTTTTTAGTGTAGGGATATTAGGGCTGATTCTAAGGAAGGTGAAAGGAAATATATACCTGCTTCTTTTAGTAGGTATTATAACAGGAACACTTTTCAGAAGCGGATCCTCTTTCATTCAAGTCATCATTGACCCAAATGAATTTCTGATTCTCCAAGGGAGTCTCTTTGCCAGTTTCAATAACATCAACACAGAGGTACTTGCCTTAGCAGCGGTTCTTTTATCAGGTGCCATGGTTATTGGTATGACAAAGCTGAAAGAACTGGATGTATTGTCACTAGGAAGAGACCACGCAATCAATCTGGGCATCAATCACAAAAGCCTTGTTGATGTGATTCTTGTCATTGTCGCTATTCTTATTTCAGTCTCCACAGCCCTTGTAGGTCCAATCACTTTTCTAGGGATTCTGGTTACAAATCTCTCGCGAGAAATGCTGAAAACCTACAAACATAAATATCTCATTATCGGTGCAATGCTGATTAGCTCCACGGCACTGGTATATGGACAGCTTCTTGTAGAAAGAGTGTTTGAGTTCAGTACACCTATCAGTGTAATCATCAACTTTATCGGCGGATTCTATTTCATTTATCTGTTATTAAAGGAGAATCAGTTATGATCAGCGTAAGAAATTTAACGAAGAGATATAATACAAAGGAAGTCGTGAAAGACGTTACATTGAATATCGAAAAAGGCGTAATCACTTCCTTTATAGGTCCAAATGGAGCAGGAAAGAGTACGTTGCTGTCCATGATTTCCAGATTGATGGAGTCCAGTGGCGGGGATGTTCAGATAGATGGGATATCCCTTGAAAACTGGAAATCAAAAGATCTGGCAAAAAAGATTTCCATATTAAGACAAAGTAATAATCTCAATATAAAGCTTACTGTAAGAGAGCTTATCGCATTTGGCAGGTTCCCTTATTCAAAAGGGAATCTGACGGATGAAGACAATAGATATATAGATCAGGCCATTGAGTATCTCAAACTCAGTGATATAGAAGACTGTTATATCAACGAACTTTCGGGTGGACAGAAACAGAGAGCCTATATCGCTATGGTGATTGCTCAGGACACAGAATATATTCTGCTTGATGAACCACTTAATAATCTTGATATGAAGCATGCAGTAGAAATCATGAAAATCCTCAGAAATATTGTGGATGAACTTGGTAAAACAGTAGTTATTGTCATTCATGACATCAATTTTGCTTCCTGCTATTCAGATCGGATCGTAGCTCTACAGGATGGAAAAATAAAATATCATGATGATACAGATAAAATCATCAATACCAAGGTGCTAAATGAAGTGTTCGACATGGAGTTTAATGTGCATCATCTTGGTGGGAAAAAGATCTGTACCTATTATCAGGAAGGTGTATGTGATTGTAATCAGAAAAACTGCGTGCACAAAGGGAATCAATTAACCATCGTTCAATAACATAAATTCAAGTTAGTAATTGTAAATGATAATGATTAATCAGTTTAAAATAACAACAAGAGGTGTAATAATGACAAATAGAAAAAATATAGTATTATCAAGTATCCTGCTATCAGCAACTTTGGTCCTGTCTGCTTGTGGAAGCGCAGCGAAAGCTGAAACACCAGATAAGACACCAGGAGAAACACAAGGTGAAACACCTGCAGTTGCAGAAGAGATGACAATCACTCATGAGCTGGGTGAAGTTACACTTGAAAAAAATCCGCGGAATGTTGTGGTTTTTGATTATGGTCTGCTAGATATTATGGATAATCTGGATATTGAAGTTTCCGGATTGCCAATGGGGAGTCTTCCTTCTTTCCTTGATAAGTATAATGATGAAGATGTATATACAAATCTAGGAACACTGAAAGAGCCTGATTTTGAAAAAATATTTGAAATGGAACCGGATGTGATCTTTATCTCCGGTAGAACAGTAGATGCTTATGAAGAACTTTCGAAGATTGCACCTACAATTTATCTCACTGTGGACAATGAAGATTACATGAACTCAGTGGAAGCCAACGCGAAGCTGATTGGAGAGCTCTTCGAGAAAGAAGAGATCGTGGAAGAGAAGATTGCCTCATTGAAAGAAAAAGTGGAAACGATAAGAGGAAAAGTAGAAGAAAAAGGTGAAAATGCACTGATCATTTTAGCAAATGATGGTTCATTGAGTTCCTATGGCGCTGTGTCAAGATTTGGAATTCTCCACAATACACTTGGATTCAAAGAAGCGGATGAAAATATTGAAGGATCTACCCATGGTCAGAGCGTGACTTATGAATATATCCTTGAGAAGAATCCAAACAATCTATTTGTCATCGACAGAGCTGCAGTAGTAGGTGGAGAGACAGATGCATCATCAACTATGGAAAATGAGATCATCAATGAAACTGATGCATATAAGAATAATAAAATTCATTATCTGAATGCAGAAACATGGTACATCACGTCTGGCGGATTTACTGGGACTGACAGGATGCTTGATGAAGTTGAATCGTCATTGAACTAGTTTTAAAAGAAATCGAAATCCAGAGAGTTCATATGAAAATGTAACAGAGACACTCCTTAATAGAGGCCTAAAAAAACACATCAGGATGATTCTGATGTGTTTTTTTGTATGACGGGCATGCCGTCTGACTGTGGTGAAAGTCCACAAGGGGCGTAGTTGCCGACGAACCCCATAGCGACTTGCAAGATTCACACCGCGAGGTGTGGGTGAGAGGAAGCAATAGCGAACATGTAGCCTGACGCACAGAAACCTGATAATAAGGCTTGTATGGCGGATAAGCTGACAAAAAGCGGTGAAGTCCAAAAGGCAATCGTAACCCATACAGGTAGACATGGAAAGACAGACGGCTTATCCCGTGAGATCTCATAGACGGCGCGCGCCGTAGTAACAACGAACTATGAGAAGTCAGCAGAGGTCATAGTACCTGACAAGGGGAAGGACCGAACAGTTCAACGTCAAATGGACTTATGAATGTAAGTGTACAGGTCCGACGAGAACCCGATAGCGAAGTCGTAACGGAGCAGACGGTTCAAAGGAGATAGGACTAATGTGCATGAAAGCAAAACAGGAAAAGGAGACATAATCATGTCGCAACTGATGGAACAGATATTGGCCAGAGAAAATATGAAGATTGCACACAAGAAGGTGAAAGCCAACAAAGGTGCAGCGGGTATTGATGGTATAAGTGTCGACGACGTCGACGGGTACCTGAAGGAAAACTGGGCAAGTATCAGAGAAAATATAAGAAATAGGAAGTACAGACCCAAACCTGTACTTAGAGTGGAAATACCTAAACCATACGGTGGAGTTCGAAAGCTCGGAATCCCCACTGTGACGGACAGAATCATAGAACAGGCTATTGTGCAGGTGATCACGCCCATAGTGGAACCATATTTCAGTGAAAGAAGCTACGGTTTCAGACCTGGAAGAAAAGCACAGCAGGCAATCATTAAACTGTTGGAATACCTTAACGATGGGTATACCTACATCGTGGATATTGACCTGGAGAAGTTCTTTGACAATGTCCCGCAGGATAAGCTGATGACCCTGGTCGGAAAAATCATCCAGGACCCCGATACCGAATCGCTTATAGCCAGATACCTTAAGGCTGGCGTCATGGTTGAGGGAGAATATGAGGATACGTTTGAAGGAACTCCGCAAGGAGGAAATCTTTCTCCAATACTCAGCAATATAATGCTCAACGAACTCGACAGAGAACTTGAAGCACGAGGACTGCATTTTGTACGGTACGCAGACGACTGTGCGCCACGAAGGCGTGTCCAAGTAGCGTAAGTTACTTGAAGACAGCTAT
>CAZXUT010000067.1:0-16569 GCA_964643785.1 uncultured Proteiniclasticum sp. | reverse complement strand
GGCGTTAGTATAAGATTAAGTCAAAGAACTATCGCGAAGCGATTTTGTTCAATAGCATATGTGATTGAAGTGCCTCAAAAGACAGAAAAGAAGGTACTCGGAGGACATAAAATTATGAGTTGTATCTACAATGAAAAGGTCAAAAGAAACACAAAACCACTTATTGGCCTACTGATTATATTTGGTTTGTCACTTGTGATGGTATCAGTTGTCGGGACCAAACTAGGGTTTCATCAGGAAATCAAGAGCGCAATGGATCTAGTGCTTGCAATGATTTTTCTGTTGGCAGGTTATAATGTGATGGCAAAGACAAAAGAAATCTATCGCTATTCAATCATAGCAGATGACCTGATCATTCATCGCATATCAGGAGAAAAGAGTCATCTGGTTGAGAAAGTGAAGCTTTCTGAAATTCAGGCGCTTTATAATGAAAGACCTAGATGGAATATCATGGGTGCATTAACGAAAAACTATTCCAGAAACATGATGAAACTGGACTTCTGCTGTGAATGTACTGTAGAAGGAAACATGAAGACCTTCTACTTCAGCCCGAGCCAATCCATGTTGAATAAAATAAGCAATGCTATAGAGGCATCATAGTTCTACTATGATGTCTTTTCATACGTTCTAGTGTAATGAAGTGCTAAATAATGTATAATTGAAACTGGACAAAATAAACGGATAGATAGTATAGATCGTGATGAGGTAACAGATGAAAGGAAAATTAATCGTTATAGAAGGAGTAGATGGCTCAGGAAAGCAGACACAGTCTGAGAAGCTTTATCGTACTCTGCTTAATAAAGGGATAAGAGTTCTGAAAATCGAATTTCCGGATTATAAATCAGAGAGTTCCTCTCTGGTGAAAATGTACTTAAGAGGAGATTTCGGAAAGAATCCAGATGAAATCTCTGCTTATGTGGCTTCAAGTTTCTTTGCAGTTGATCGTTATGCCTCTTACACAACCAAGTGGAAGAAGTTTTACGAATCAGGTGGAGTGGTCATTGCAGACCGCTATACCACGGCGAATATGGTTCATCAGGCATCTAAGATTGCTGATCAGGGTGAAAGGGATCAGTTTTTAGAATGGCTGGCGCATCTGGAGTTTGAAATGTATGGTATTCCGAAACCTGATCTGGTATTCTTTCTTGATGTGCCTCCGGAGGTGTCCATGGAGATCACAAAGGAAAGAAAGAACAAGATCACTGGAGAAAGCGAAAAGGATATCCATGAAGGGGATCAGCATCATCTGGACACTTCCTATGAAAATGCACACTATGTAGCAGACAAGTATGGATGGACAAAAATAAGCTGTGTAGAAGGCGGAAGAATGCGTTCTAAAGAAGACATCTTCAGTGACATATATCTTGAAACCGTTGATAAGCTATAAGGTTCGTTTCATTTTTAACCAATATATAGTATAATAAAAGGTAACAATTGGAGGTGTTAATATGAAACTTATAATCGCAATTGTCAATGATGAAGATGCTATCGACGTGATTGATTTATTAAACGAAAAAGGTTATAGAGTAACGAAACTTGCAACCACAGGTGGTTTCTTGAAGTCTGGTAATACAACGCTCATGATTGGTATCGAAGCCGATAAGGTGGATACAGTATTGGGTATTATTGAAGAGACTTGTAAAACAAGACATCAGGTGGTGACGAATCCTTCACCTCTATCAACGACCACAGGCGTATATGTACCTTATCCAGTAGATATTGAAGTAGGTGGGGCAACCATCTTTGTCATGGATGTGGATAATTTTATTAAGATTTAGTTTAGGAGGGTATTGGTTTTGATTGGATTTTTCAAACTTAGAGAGAGGTTTCTGAAAGCCATTAAAAACGATACCCTTTCTCATGCACATATTATCATTGGACCGGATGGAATAGGTAAATCACTACTGGTGGAAACACTATCCAGAGAGATTCTGGGGTTTGGAGACAGGGATTCTGTCGATATCGTGCGTGTAAGGCCTGAGAAGACCATCATCACAGTAAATCAGGTGAGGGAAGTTGTCATCGAAGCCTCCCTAAGACCTTACGAGGGATATAAGAAAGTCATTATTTTCTATGAAGCCAATAAAATCGGACAGGAAGCACAGAATGCGCTCTTAAAGACCATCGAAGAGCCGCTGGAAGGAGTCTATTTCTTTCTTCTTTCTGAGAATGAGATGTTCATGGCAGATACCATCAAGTCCAGATGCCATATGCATAAACTGCTGCCGATGGATGACATGGAAATGAAAGCTTATCTTGATCAGTTTGTTCCTTCATATAATGAGAAAGAGAAAAAACGGTTTGCGGAAGAGAATCTGAAAAATGAGTTCAGTGCTAAAAAAGCAAAGATTGAACCAGTAAAAACAGTATCTTTATCGGAAGAAGACAAGAAAAAAGTGATTTCGGCTTCCAGAGGAATTCCTGGAAAAGCTGAAAAAATCATACTAGGTGGATTAAAGGACGATAGCATCGCAGTATCATTTGAACTGCTGACAAAGCTCGCTGAAGTGAAGAGAAGCAGAAAGAGGATATACTACCCTGTGCTGGAGCTTGGAGAATCAATCGGTCAGATGGAACTTGAAGTTCTTTTTGATGATTTTATATATGCGGTTAATACTGTACTGAAAAAGAAATCTCTTAATGAAGACTCGATCCTGCTGGATGATATCAAAGCGCAGACAGAGTTTCTGTCAAGAGAGCTCACTTTCAACACTTTGGAGAAATATCTGGAAATTTTCTTTGAGATGAGAAAATACATCTCATTGAGAATCAATATAAGTAAAGACACGATCGTCAGCAGCTTATTGCTAAGAATGATGGAGGTTTAATATAAATGGTAAAAGTCATAGGTGTACGGTTCAAGAAGGCGGGGAAGATTTACTATTTCGATCCCCTTGAATACACCGTCGAAAAGGATTCTGCAGTGATTGTAGAAACTGCAAGAGGCGTTGAATTTGGTCAATGCGTTGTGGCGATAAGAGAAATCAGTGAAAGTGAAGTTATATCGCCCTTAAAACCTGTTATTCGGGTAGCCAGTGCTGAAGACATACAGAAGCACATAGGTAACAGGGAAAAAGAAAAAGATGCATTTTCAATATGTGAAAAGAAGATTCTGAATCATAAACTGGACATGAAACTGGTTGACGTTGAATATACTTTCGACAACAGTAAAGTGATTTTCTATTTTACTGCTGATGGAAGAATCGACTTCAGGGAACTGGTCAAAGATCTCGCTACGATTTTCAGAACACGTATCGAACTCAGACAGATCGGTGTGAGAGATGAAGCGAAGATGCTCGGAGGCATTGGCATATGTGGAAGAAGTCTCTGCTGTTCCACATGGCTTGGAGATTTCAATTCGGTATCCATTAAAATGGCCAAAGAACAGAATTTATCCCTTAACCCTTCCAAAATCTCAGGAATATGCGGAAGGCTCATGTGCTGTCTTAATTATGAGCAGGAAGCTTATGAAGAAATCAGACGGAGAATGCCTAGGGTAGGTTCACTTGTGAAGACAGAGATGGGTAAAGGTGATGTTGTATCCAACAGTATCATCAAAGAAACTGTCAACGTGAAAATCTATCATGCAGATGAGGAAGCTATAGAAACTTTCAGCATAAACGATGTCACTATACTGAGAGGTGAATATGAAAATCCACCTGTGGAAAATGAGAAAGAAGAAGAGATGCCACGAACTGCAAATGATAGAATTCCGAAAGAAAAAATCAAAAATAAGATGAACAGCGACAGCTGATCCGAATCTGTAAGACCTATATAGAAGAGGAAACAAAAACAGAGCAGCCACAATGATTTAAAAATCATTGTGGCTGCTCTGTTTTAAAGGGTAGATGCCCTTATCAGTTTATTTTGTCAGCTCTTATAATCAGATTAAGATTCGTGCCCAAGCAGGTCTGAAGTGTGATTACTTCTCCGCCTCTGGTAGAAGCAAGATAGTTGTAGTAATTCTGACCATCACTTGGGTTGTTTCCGTAGTCATCCACTTTGAAGATGTTGGTCACTTTATAAGTGGTTGGGGATCCATTTCCATCAGTTACTACGATGGTATTTCCGTAGGATACATTGAGCATAACATTGAATACTCCAGGATTATGTCCGATGAAGTGTGTGTTCATTCCATCAGTTCCTGAATAAGTGGCTGCACCACCCCATGTGGAGATGATGTTGGAATTGCTGTCGATGATACTCTGTCCGCTTGATTGGCCACCGTTTTTATAAGTGATTGCTTTTCCTCCAATGTACATTTTATATGCATCATAGGATGGAGTAGTCGGTTTTACGGGAGCTGGAGCTGGTGCTGGAGCTGGTGCTGGTGCTGGAACTGGTGCTGGTGCTGGTGCAGGAGCTGGAGTTGGAGCTGGAGTTGGAGCTGGTGTTGGTGCTGGAGCGGGCTTTTTGATTATGGTTTCGGAAAGATATTTTCCAGAAACAAAACCTGTTTTCCCGTTAAAGGATACTTTTGACCAGCCGTTACTGGATAATGCTGTAACCTTAAGTTCTTCTCCTGTTGGTATGGAAGTCAGAACACCATGCTCTGTTCCAGGACCCTGTCTCAGATTAAGAGACTTTGTTACCCATCTTGTATAGGATACGTCCTTAAAAGTGATTTCGGTCTTCGCTGGTGCCGCTGTTACTGGTGTTTCAACAACAGGCTTCGCTGTTTCAGCTGCTTTCACAGTGGGATTCGTGCTTGCAACATCTTTTGATGCTGAGGCACTCTTATTTGCCTCTGTTTTGTCGATTGATGCTGAAGTTGTATCGACACTCTGTGTCGTTTCTTTTACTGATGTAGCATTTTTGTTTTGAACGTCCGTTTCAGTCTCTGCAGATTTTATCGGAAAATTTTCTTCGATTTCTTTAATATTTTCATTATTTTTCTCGAACTCGTTCATATTTTCTGAAGCAACCGCTTTCTGGTTCTCCAGAGTAGTATCTGGTGTTCCTTTATCGTCTTTTGCTCCAGCTTCGATCATACGGGTTTCTTCCAGTCTTGAGTCGCCCTGTGCAATCAATGCTGTTTGAATCATTTTTGGTGCCACCGCACCTATTCCGAATATGAGTAAAAGTATTGTCATAATGCGTAATGTTGTTTTCATTTATATTCCTCCTCTTTGTCAGGAGTAAGAATATAACATCTCAAAGGAAAGGTCAACGAACTGGAACTCAATGAAATATCGTCTTTTAGAAAATAATTAAAGTGCTCATTAAAACCTGAAAATAATCAAAGTAGATGAAATTGAATTCGTTATTTTAAGGAATGTTAATAATTAAATGATAGAATCAAGTAAGATAGAAAAGAAATAGCATGTGTGGATAGACGAAGCTTTCATTTTACAATTAAATTTGATATAATTTAATTGTACGTAAGGTTATTAAAAATAAACAAAATCGAGGTGAGGATCATGTCAATGGATAGTTTTTTCGGATCACTGTTTGACATGGTGGAAAGCAGTAATAATGATATAGACAGGTGTCCTAAATGTCAGATTTCCTTTGGTGATTTCCAGAGGAGTGGACTTCTTGGATGCAGTTACTGCTATGAACATTTTTCAAAATCATTGAATCCTACAATAAAGAGAGTCCAGGGTGGACTCACCCATATCGGAAAGATTCCTAAAAGTGCATCACAGGAAGTGGTCAGCAAGAGGAAAATGGATGAACTGAAACTCAGGCTCAAAGAGCTGATTATAGAAGAGAAGTTTGAGGAAGCGGCAGTTATCAGAGATCAGATTCAGGAACTGAAGAAAAGCCTGGAAGAAGGTGACTCAAATGTTGAATAAAGAAACTCTGGTTCTTAGAAGTAGAATCAGACTTGCTAGAAATGTGAAAACCATGTTCTTTCCACACAGACTCAGCACTGAAGAGGCAAGAAAACTGGTGGCTCAGGTCGAAGATGCTTTTTATGTGAGTAAGGCCATGGAAAAAGAATACAAAACCAACAGGATGTGGGAGCTTGGCAGGACAGATCTCATGGTTGCTTTTGAAAAACACCTTGTAAGTGCCAAACTCATCAACAACAGCGACATAGCAGCCTATATCATTGATGAAAAAGAAGATGTGAGTCTTATGATCAATGAGGAAGACCATATAAGGCTTCAGGTCATGGGTAGAGATCTGGACCTGGAAGAACTTTATAAGAAAGCATCCAAGATTGATGATCTGCTCAGTGAGAAACTGGACTTTGCTTTTAACTACAATCTGGGTTATATCACTGCCTGTCCGACTAATCTTGGGACAGCAATGAGAGCTTCAGTCATGCTTCATCTTCCAGGGTTCACGTTCACCGACAAGATCGGGTACGTGACGCAGGCTCTGGCTCAGATGGGCATGACTATACGAGGCATCTATGGCGAAGGATCTCAGGCTGAGGGGAATATCTATCAGATTTCCAATGAAGTGACACTGGGCATGAAAGAGGAAGATATACTCTATAATTTAAAAGACACCATTGTAAAGCTATTGGATGAAGAGCAGGATCACCAGAGAAAGCTCCTGAATCAGTTTACGCTCGAAATGGAAGATAAGATCTATAGAAGTATGGGAACACTCATGAATTCGAGACTTATGACTTCAAAAGAAGCGCTGTATCATCTGTCCCTTGTGAGAATGGGCATAGAAACAGAACTACTTAAAGATATTGACATAAAACTGATTGATGGGCTGATCATCAATACTCAGCCGGGTATGATGAAAAAAGCCTATGGAGCAGAATTGACAGAGAAAGAAAGAGATATTAATAGAGCGAAAATCATTCGCGGTATATTTTAGAGGAGGGAACTTATAAATGTTTGAAAGATTTACAGAAAGAGCGAAAGCGACACTGATGCATGCACAAAAAGAGTCTCAGCGACTTAAGCATGGCTATATAGGAACAGAACATATTCTTTATGGTATTGCCAGTGTTGAAGGTGCAGGAAGCAATCTGCTTCATGAAGCGGGAATCACAAAAGAAAGTATTCAGGAGATGATTGAAGAGACTCTGGGACATGGAAACAATATGTTTCCAGATACAGGTCAGCTTGCGCTGACACCAAGAACGAAGAGACTGCTTGACAACAGTTTTAAGGAAGCAAGGAATCTCGGGCAGAATTATATCAGTCCGGAACACATGCTGCTTGCAATACTATCAGAAGAAGAAGGTGTGGCTTTTGCCATCATACAGAGTCACGGAATAGATATCTCCAAACTGAAAAATGACATCATAAAGAGTTTCGGCAATCAGGGAGCTCAGACCGATGCAGAGACAAGAAGTCAGGAAAATTCAGAAACCCCTGCACTGGATCTGTATGGAAAAGATCTTACCGAAATGGCCAAAGACGGAAAACTTGATCCTGTCATCGGCAGAGGGGATGAGACAGAGAGAATTCTTGAAATACTCAGCAGAAGAACAAAGAATAACCCTGTGCTGATCGGAGATCCTGGAGTAGGTAAAACCGCTATAGCGGAAGGATTAGCTCAAAGAATCGTGAAAGGGAACATTCCAGAACTACTGAAGAACAAGAGAGTGGTATCTCTTGATATTTCTCAGATGCTTGCAGGAGCTAAGTATCGTGGTGAGTTTGAAGAAAGACTTAAAAATGTGCTTACTGAAATCAAGAACACTAAAAAAGTGATTCTGTTTATCGATGAAATTCATACGATCATCGGAGCTGGTGGCGCTGAGGGTGCCATTGATGCTGCGAATATCCTGAAACCTGCACTAGCCAGAGGTGAAATTCAGGCCATCGGTGCGACAACGATTGATGAGTACAGAAAACATTTTGAAAAGGACAGTGCGTTAGAAAGAAGATTTCAGCCCGTTCATGTAGGGGAACCTACAAAAGATGAAGCCAAATTGATTCTGAAGGGGCTTCGAGACAAATACGAAGCACATCACAGAATAAAGATCACGGATGAAGCGCTTGATGCAGCGGTGGAACTGTCTGACAGATACATCACAGACCGATTCCTGCCTGATAAGGCCATTGACCTTATGGATGAGGCTGCTGCAAAGGTAAGGATCCAGAACCTCACAGCTCCACCTGATGTCAAGAGCATTGAGGAAGAGCTTAAAAATGTCCATAAAGAAAAAGAAGAAGCTGTTTCACTTCAGGATTATGAAAAGGCGGCGAAACTTCGTGACCGCGAGAATGAACTGAAGAAGACGCTGAATAATACAAAGAACAAGTGGAAAAGCGGTTCCATGGGAGATTCAAGCCTTGTGGTAACGGAAGAAGATGTTGCTCAGGTGGTTTCAAGATGGACAAAAGTACCAGTGAAGAAGCTTACAGAAACTGAATCGGAAAAACTTCTGAATCTTGAATCAATCCTTCATGAAAGAGTTGTTGGTCAGGATGAGGCTGTGAACTCCATTTCAAGAGCTGTAAGAAGAGCTCGCGTCGGACTTAAAGATCCAGACAGACCTATAGGATCCTTCATATTCCTTGGACCTACAGGTGTAGGTAAAACGGAGCTTTCAAAGGCTTTGGCCATAGCCATGTTCGGTTCAGAGAAAGCAATGATCAGAATCGATATGTCTGAATATATGGAGAAACATACTGTATCAAGACTAATCGGATCTCCTCCAGGATATGTAGGATATGATGAGGGAGGACAGCTTACAGAAGCTGTCAGAAGAAATCCTTATTCCGTTATCCTCTTTGATGAGATCGAAAAGGCACATCCGGATGTCTTCAATGTACTGCTTCAGATTCTTGAAGATGGAAGACTGACGGATGGAAAAGGAAAGACGGTCAACTTTAAAAATACCATCATTATCATGACATCCAATGTCGGCGCTTCCACCATAAAACAGAAGACCGTCGGATTCAGCATTGCAACGGATAAGCAGACGGAAGAATATGACCGAATGAAGGAGAATATCATCGATGAACTGAAGAAATCCTTTAGACCGGAATTCCTGAACAGAATCGATGATACCATCGTATTCCATTCCCTTACCAGTGAAGATCTTCAGAAAATCACAAAGCTTATGCTGGATGAAGTAACAAGACGAATTGAGGAAAGAGAAATCTATCTTCAGTTTACAGATGAAACATTAGCATTTATGACCAGAAGCGGATATGATATGACCTACGGTGCAAGACCTCTTAGAAGAGCAATCACAAAAGAGCTTGAAGACACCTTGTCAGAGGAGATGCTGAAGGGCAATATCGTGAAAGGTGATGAAGTTCTGGTAGATCTTAAAGATGAAAAACTGTTTTTCACTAAAGTGGGACGAAGAGATGTCAATGTGGAGAAGAGAACAGGCATTAATGCTGAAATGGGCGAAACGGAAGTTGAACCTGAAAAATCAGAGGATTCACAGGAAAGTAAGTAAAAAATGGTCAGGGTTTAATAAATAATTAATCCCTGTGGTGTAAGATGAACCCACAATCAGTGCTTTTTAAGATAATTGGACTGATTGTGGGTCTCTTCATTTATCAGAATCCATAAAAATGATACCCGCATAACATGTGGGTATAGTTCACAAGGGGAGTTAATATGGCAAAAGCGAAAACACAATATGTCTGTCAGAATTGTGGGACTACCACGGTGAAGTGGGTCGGCAAATGCTCGGACTGCGGCGAATGGAATTCATTTGTAGAAGAAACAGTACAAAGTGAGCCTAAGCGCCTTCAGGGAATATCAAACAGAAGCGATCCTAAACTCATTGGCGAAATAGTCTCCGGCGATAAGGAAAGATATGATACAGGGATAAACGAACTGAACAGAGTATTAGGTGGAGGCCTTGTGAAAGGTTCTCTGACACTCATATCAGGAGATCCGGGAATCGGAAAGTCCACTCTTCTTCTCCAATGTGCAAATCAGATCTCATTGAAGTATGGGAGTGTGCTGTATGTATCAGGTGAGGAATCAGAAGAACAGATCAAAATCAGAGGAGACCGTCTAGGTGTCGTGGCAGAAAAGCTTTATATCGTCTCGGAGACCTCCCTTGAAGTAATCGAGGGTCACATCCGAGATCTGAAGCCTATTTTTGTGATCATTGACTCGATTCAGACGGTATATTCGGATAGGGTGACCTCGGCTCCTGGTTCTGTATCACAGGTTAGAGAATGTGCCAATGGCCTTATGCGTATTGGTAAGATCATGGGAATACCGCTGTTTATCGTAGCCCATGTGACAAAACAGGGAGAACTGGCCGGACCAAGAGTACTCGAACATATGGTGGATTCAGTTCTGCACTTTGAAGGTGAACGGACTGAAGAGATAAGGATTTTGAGAACGATGAAAAACCGTTTTGGGACAACGTCTGAAATCGGTGTATTTGAAATGGTGCAAGAAGGGTTAATCGAAGTCTATGATCCGTCAAGGATTTTTCTGGAGGATCACATGGGTGCCAAAGAAGGCTCTGTTGTCATCGGAATCATGGAAGGGACAAGACCGATTCTGGTTCAGGTACAGTCACTTGTTGCTGAAACGAAAGCGGTTATGCCTAGAAGAACCTCTTTAGGGATTGAGCTTCCAAGACTTAATCTGATTCTTGCGGTACTGGAGAAGAAACTTAGAATTCCTTTCTATGCCAGCGATGTTTATGTGAATGTCGTAGGAGGCCTCACGGTGGAAGGGACTTCCCAGGATTTGGGACTTGCACTGAGCTTGGTTTCCAGCGCCAAGGGTATGCAGCTGAAGTATGATCGTCTTATTGCTGTGGGTGAAATCGGACTAACTGGTGAAATCAGACCGGTCAATCATGTGGAGAGGTTGATCAGCGAAGCTGTGAAGATGGGATTCGAGAATTTTGTTCTTCCAAGAAGAAGTCTTGAGAAAGTGAAAATCAAAGGAATTAATCTTATTCCTGTGGATTCATTGAAAGAAGCTGTGAACAAATTATTTTAAAATGTTTTTTCTGTTAAAGTTAAGAATAAATAGCTATAATGATAGTATCATTCGTGTAGAAACTAAAATAAAATCAAAAGTTAAAAAAAGGAGGTGTAGATGTTGATTAAAAATATAGTAAGAGGAATAGTTACTTTAGTCGGTGCAATCATAGGTTATTTTGCGGCACAGGGAATTCTTGCCACACCTTATCTGGATGATTTCGCATTTGCTGACGGATTACCATTTACCGTCGGACTAATAGCGGTAAGCACAATTATTTTTGGACTTATATTTTTTCTATTATCATCTAAAATTCACGAACTACTCAACTCAATCAATAAGCTGATTGAGAAGAATCTTTCAGGAATGTCAGTTACGGAGATTCTTTTTGGAGCCGCAGGAGCAATCATCTTTCTGGTGATCACATTTTTCCTTGCAAGACCGCTTGCTGATATGTGGCCTGGAGTGGGAGGACTGCTGACGGTGCTCATCAATCTTCTGGCAGCGATGCTAGGTGCGAATGTAGCCATCAAGAAAAAAGATGAGATGGTGGGATTTTTTCATGGAATCAGAAGCCGTACCCATACACCAAAGGAAAAAGAGGTTGAAAAAGCAGTCTACAATGGAACACCGAAAGTACTGGATACTTCAGTAATCATTGATGGTAGAATTTATGATATCTGTAAAACAGGTTTTGTTGAAGGAAAACTCGTAATTCCGTCCTTTGTTCTTGAGGAGCTTCGCCATATTGCGGATTCTTCGGATTCATTAAAGAGAAACCGAGGCAGAAGAGGTCTGGACATTCTGAATAAAATTCAGAATGAGCTGGATATAGAAGTGGAAATATGGGAGAAGGATTTCCCGGAAATCGCGGAAGTGGATTCCAAGCTTTTGAAGCTGGCCACTGTTCTTGGCGGGAAAGTAGTGACAAATGACTATAATCTGAATAAAGTAGCGGAATTTCAAAGAGTGCCTGTGCTGAACATCAATGAAATGGCGAATGCTGTGAAACCGATGCTTTTACCAGGTGAAGAACTTAACCTCCTTATTTCAAAAATAGGGAAAGAACAAAATCAGGGAATCGGGTATCTTGATGATGGAACGATGATTGTTGTGGAAGACGGTAAGAAGTATGTCGGAAGCGCTATTTTTGTCATTGTAACTTCTGTACTGCAGACAGCTGCAGGTAGAATGATATTTGCAAAACCGAAGGTGGAATAAGATGGTGATCGCACTGATTGTTTCAGGAGGCAAGGGTGTCCGCATGGGCAGCAGTATCCCAAAACAGTTTCTTGAACTGGATGGGATTCCAGTGCTTGTGAGAACACTTATGATTTTTGATGACGTAGATGAAATTGATCAGATTGTACTGGTTCTGCCTGAAAGAGATATTCCGTATTTTAATTCATTGGAGTTCAAAACACATAAGCCGCTCACTGTAGTTCATGCAGGGAAGGAACGGCAGGATTCGGTTCGCAACGGACTTCTGAAAGCAAATGATCTTGATGAGGAGTCCATTGTACTGATTCATGACGGTGTAAGACCTCTGGTGTCAGCGGAGACAATTCGATCAGGAATCCAATACACAAGAAAATACAGAGCTTGTGCCTGTGGAGTTCATCCGAAGGATACCATCAAAGGTGCGGATGAAAATGGATTTTCATCTGGTACCCTTGATAGAGACAGTTATTTTCTGATTCAGACGCCTCAGTGTTTTTATACAAAAGAGATTCTTCATGGTCATAATGAGCTTCTTCAAAAAGGAAAGCTTGTGACAGATGACACAATGGTCTATGAAGCATATTACGGACCTGTGTATCTTTATGAAGGAGATTATACGAACATCAAGATCACCACTGAAGAGGATTTACTGCTTGCAGAGCAGATTCTAACCAGAAAATGAATATTCTAATGTTAAATATTACATAGTTGAAGGAGTACATGTTATACGGAGGTATAGCGTGTACTCCTTTGGCGTTCAAATGTTTCGGAGATATGAGTATGGCAATGCTTAGTCTTGAATGTTAAACTATTCATAAAATGTTAACGTTTATATTAAAATTCTATTCGACTTAAAGAAGAAAAGATGATAAAATATGCGTAAAGGATTACAAAACAGATTGTTTTTGTGAAATAAGTAATTTGAAGTTAGGAGATCTTATGCGGAGTGATTTATTTCAGATGCTTAAACAGTATCCAATAATAGCTGCTGCTAAAGATGGACCTGGATTAGATGATGCTTGCAGATCAGAAATCAAAATTGTTTTCATTCTTTTTGGAGATATAGTCAATCTGCCAAGTATAGTTAAAAAAACAAAAAATAGCGGTAAAGTTGTCTTTGTGCATCTGGATCTCATCGAAGGTCTGGAAAATAAAGAGATCGCTGCTAAATATGTTAAGGATTATACAGAAGCTGACGGCGTTATTTCTACAAAATCCAATGTCATAAAGGCTGCAAATGAATTAGGTCTTATGACAATTCAAAGATTTTTTGTGTTAGATTCCATGGCTTTAGAAAAAGCTAAAAAGCATATGGAATACACCTATGCAGATGCCTTTGAAATTCTACCAGGGGTAATTCCCAAAATCATAAAAAAGATCACTTTGCTGACAAGGACACCAGTTATAGCTGGAGGTCTTATTATTGACAAAGATGACGCATATTCTGCTCTCGACTCGGGGGCAACAGCAATTTCAACAACTAGCAAAAGTTTGTGGAATTTGTAGTAAGAGAGATAGAGAAAGCTACAAGCTTATTAAGTTTGTGGCTTTTTATATACAAAAAATTACCAGGGGGGTACAAAATGAAAAAGTACGTTATCGCACTTGACCAAGGAACAACCAGTTCCAGAGCTATCATTTTTGACAAGGAGCAGAACATTATCGGTTCAGCTCAGAAGGAGTTCACTCAGTTTTATCCTAAACAGGGTTGGGTTGAACATGATCCTAAGGAAATCTGGTCATCACAGTATGGTGTTCTGAATGAAGTTATGGCTCGTACAGGCGTCAGAGCGGATGAAGTTGCTGCCATCGGTATCACAAATCAGAGAGAAACAACAGTGGTTTGGGACAAGAATACAGGCGAACCAGTTTATAACGCAATCGTCTGGCAGTGTAGAAGAACATCAAATATCTGTGACGCATTAAAAGAAAAAGGTCTAGGAGACTATGTCAGAGAAACGACCGGTCTGCAGATTGATGCTTACTTCTCAGGAACAAAGATCAAGTGGATTCTTGACAATGTTGAAGGCGCTAGAGAAAAGGCTGAAGCAGGAGATTTATTATTCGGAACAGTAGACACTTGGCTACTTTGGAAGCTTACCGAAGGTAAAGTACATGCTACAGACTACACAAATGCTTCAAGAACTATGATTTACAACATCAAGGATCTGAAGTGGGACGACAAGCTTCTTGGAGAAATGAACATTCCTAAATCCATGCTTCCAGAAGTCAAGAAATCCTCTGGTGTATTTGGCGAAACAAACATCAATGGTGTTATGATTCCAATTTCCGGTATCGCTGGTGACCAGCAGGCTGCTCTTTATGGACAGACTTGTTTCACACCTGGTGAAGCTAAGAATACATATGGAACAGGTTGTTTCTTACTCGTTAATATCGGTGAAGAAATGAAGCTTTCCAAAAATGGTCTTGTAACTACAATCGCAGCTACATCCCATGACAAAGTACAATATGCTTTAGAAGGATCAGTATTTGTTGCTGGAGCAGTTATTCAGTGGATCAGAGATGAGCTTAAACTTATCTACGATGCTAAGGATTCCGAATACTTCGCAACTAAGGTCAAGGACAACGGCGGAGTTTATGTAGTTCCAGCATTCGTTGGACTTGGAGCACCTCACTGGGATCAATATGCTAGAGGAGCTATCCTTGGACTGACAAGAGGAACAAACAGATACCATATTATAAGAGCAGCTCTTGAATCAATCGCATATCAGACTAAGGACGTTCTAGTAGCTATGGAAAAAGATGCAGGAGTCGAACTTCAGAACCTGAAGGTTGATGGTGGAGCATCTGCTAACAACTTCCTGATGCAGTTCCAGGCTGATATCTTAGACAGAACAGTACTTAGACCAGTTATCGCAGAAACTACAGCTCTTGGTGCTGCATACTTAGCAGGACTAGCAGTTGAATTCTGGGCTGATGAAGACGAAGTTAAGACAAAGTGGGCTATTGACGGCGAATACAATCCAGATATGAAATCAGAAAACAGAGATGTTCTCTATACTGGATGGCAGAAAGCTGTTAAGAGATCCATGGACTGGGAAATCAAATAATAGGCTTAAAAACTGAATCTGTACATCTCTATGCTGATCTTTCAGCATAGAGATGTTATTGGATAAAAGTCAGGGAAGAGGGAAATGTTATTCTTACAATAGTACACAGAGGAAATGAAAAAACCGGAAAACGACAAGGAGATGAAATTCATGATAGGTTTGATATTGGTGTCCCACAGTGAAAAAATAACTGATGGAATCAAAGACCTTGTTGTAGAAATGACGAAGGACGCAGTCCCAATTGTTTCAGCAGGGGGTACTACAGACGGAAGACTGGGTACAAGTGCGGATAAGATTGTTGAAGCTATCAATGAACTTTCAGGGTGTAATAATATATTGATATTTGTAGATATCGGAAGTTCAATAATGAGTTCAGAAATGGCGTTAGATCTAGTTGATGAAGATCTGAAGGCCAAATGTATTCTTGTGGATGCTCCAATCGTTGAAGGTGCTTTTGTAGCTGGTGTGCAGTCTATGGTCAGTGATGATGTTGAATCAGTTCTTGGCGAGGTACAATTAACAAAACAAAACAAATTTTAGTTGAAGATCAACTGAAAAAACTCAAAAAGAGAGGAGATATACTATGAAATTTGTAAGAAGTACAGTAGGTTTTGCCATTGCTGGTATGTTCGTTATGAGTATATGGGGCGACTGGGCAGGAGCTTATGGAAATATCGGTGGCTGGCTTGCAGCTGTAGCTATTATCGGACCTATGTGGTTCATGAATCATTACATCGGTGTAATTAATAATCCAGAAGGATTTGCCTTCGTTGATATGGCGTGGGGTATCGCTTGGGTTGGTATTATGAGAGATGTATTTGGTGTTGGTGGTAACGGATTTGATCTTGGAAGATTAGTTAGTTCATTACCAACTATTGGTTTATTGACTGTTGGTGCTGCTTTGGCTGCATTAGCAATCAATGCTTTCAACAAAGAAACTGCGAAGTAAAGGATAGGAGGTATAAATAATGGAACTAGGTCAAATAATTTCAACAATTGTAGGCGGATTTTTATTTCCATTCCTGATTGCTACTATGTGGGGCAGACTGGTTGAAGCATTCGGACCAATAGGTGGTTGGATGGCAGCTGGATTTATCGTTGGTACCATGTGGGCACTAAACCATGGTCTTGGTATGGTCTATCAGTCAGGCACAGCTTGGGTTGATATGGCATGGGCAGCTGGTACAGGATTATTCCTGGCTGACGTCTTTGCAGGAAAGAAAATCAACGGAAGCACAATCCTTGCAGGTATCCTTGGTGGTATCATAGGTGGATTTGTTCTTTCAACATTCCTCTAGAATTTATAAAAATATCTTTAAAGGATGCGGTTTCGCATCCTTTTTTATTTTATATGGATTCAGATATACAAGAATTGGTTATACTCTGTATAATTAATTAGGAAAGAATGATAATCGTGGGCAAAACAACAGCCATCCTG